>JAJDAS010000376.1 GCA_029261755.1 Nitrospinia bacterium | reverse complement strand
AAGAAGCCATGTTTTGGGGGGAGGAGGAGACGATCATCTCCGCCACCAAATACGTGAAACGCCTCCGCGAGGCCCCGGCCATCGCCACAGTCATCAGCGCCGAACAGATACGGAACATGGGGGCCAGAAACCTGCTGGATGTTTTGAAGATCGTACCGGGGATTGGAATCTCCATGAATACCGGATATGGAAACATGGGCATAGAATCCCGGGGGACCAAGAGTCTTTATTCGGAAAAGATTCTTTTCATGGTAGATGGCCACCGGGTCAACTCACCATTGATGGGAAGTGCTCCTTATACCTTTATAGACGCGACAGTGGAAAATATCAAGAGGGTGGAGGTAATCCGGGGTCCTGGCTCCGCCCTTCATGGTTCCAATGCTTTTGTGGCGGCCATCAATGTGGTTACCAAAAATGCGGAGGATATTGACGGTGTGGATGTCAGGGCAGGAGGGGGGAGTTTTGGCACCCAGCATTACAATTTGTTGTTGGGCAAGGAGTTTTCGAATTTAAAAATAGCTGCCTCCTTTGATTACATAGACACCAATGGCGCAAGGCTGTTTGTTGGGCAGGACGCCATTGGACAAAGAGGCCGCACACAAGATTGGAGAGATCAGTATGATCTTGGCCTCAAAATGTCTTACGGAGATTTTTCCTTCAATGGAAGATATATTAATAGAGACTGGGGGCCTTTTATCGGGGTGGCCAATGCGTTAAACACTGAGTCGATACAAGAACATAGCCAACTATTCGGAGAAATGAGCTATAAACGTTCTATTGGAGAAAACTTTCATCTTTTTGTAAAGGCATACTACGATGAATTTCACCATCGGCAAAATTGGGAGATATTCCCAGAGGGCGCTATTCCAGGCTACCCCAATGGATTTATCGGGATCCCGGAATTAAAGAACAGGATTCTTGGTTCGGATGTACAAGTGGATTGTTTTTTAGGGGAGAACAATACCATAACGCTGGGAGCGCTTTATGAGTATAGAAAACAGTACGATACAAAACATACCACCAATTTCAATCCTTTTACCGGCACGCCTTTAGGCTCTACTCAGAATATTACATCGTGGGCCAACTGGCAAAAAAATGAATTTAGAAAGGTAAAAGCATTTTACTTCCAGCATGTGTGGAAAATCACCCCTGATCTCGAAGTAACCTCCGGGGTGCGGTACGACAAATACAGCGATGTTGGAGACACGATGAATCCCAGGGCGGGTTTGGTCTGGAATTTCCTGAAAAAAGGGACCCTCAAAATCCTTTATGGCTCCGCTTTTAGGGCGCCTGATTTTACAGAAATGTATAACTCAAGCAACCCTGTGGAAATAGGCAATCCTGACTTGAAGCCTGAAACCATCAAAACCTACGAGTTGTCCGCCGGCTACCAATTTCATGAAAATTTATGGGCAAATGTCACCTATTTTCAAAATAATATTAAAGATGCCATAGGGCGTAGAACCACCACATATGAAAACCTGGGAAGGGTAAGAGTGGATGGGGTGGAGGTGGAGGTAAAAGTTGATTTTAAGAATTCCAACTATGGATATGCCAACTACACCTGGCAAGATCCCAGGGATAGCGATACCGGGGAAAGGGTTCCCTATGTGTCCACCCACAAAGGGAATGTGGGCTTCAACATTGGACTTTGCAAGTACCTCAACCTGAACTCCAACCTCTTGGTGGTAAGTTCCAGACCTCTTCCCAAGACAAGCACAAGGACGGATTTTGCCGGTTACAAAGTCCTGGACCTCACCCTGATAGCCAGGAATTTTTATAAAAATTTGGAATTGAGGGCCTCTGCTTACAATCTTTTGGATGAGGATTACGCGGACCCTGACGTTTCAGGTGCCTTTCAGGGAAACTTACCCCGTGAAGGGATCAGCTTTATATTCGAAACGAGGTATAAGTTTTAAGGTTTGGTTGAAATAGTATTTACTGGGAATTTTAACATGTTTTACAAAAATTTTTGCCCTGCGCTCACGGTTATTGTTTCTCCAGTAACCCCGGAAGACTCCTCACTAGCCAGGAATAGGGCGGTAGTAGCAATTTCCAATGCCGTAGCTAGTCGGTGGAGAGCCGTATCATTGGTGAGCAGGTCTTTAAAAGTTTTTTCGTCGGGGATGCCCATTTTAATGACGCCCTCGGATAACACTTCCTCTAACATCTTGGTCTCAACGCAGCCAGGGCATATGGCGTTGACATAAATGCCCATCCGGCCGACTTCCTGGGCAAGGCTCTGGGTTAAGGAAATAAGACCCGCCTTGGACGCGGAATAAGCGGATATTAGAGCGGAAGCTTTTAGTCCGACAAGGGAAGAAATATTGACAATTTTTCCGTAATGCCTCTCAATCATATGGGGCAAAACTGCTTTTGACAATAAAAATGCACTGTTTAAATTCGTATTGATCATTGTTGTCCACTCACCATAAGTCATTTCTATAACCGAGCGTAAGGTGCATTTCCCTGCATTATTGACTAGAATATCAATTTTTCCGAATTTATCTATGGTAGATTCGATTAATTTCTTTACATCCTCTTCCACGGAAACATCTGCCTTCAAAACCAATACCTGCCGTTTTAATTTTTCTATTTCGGCGGCAACTTCATGTAACTCCTTGGGTGATCGAGAGCAAATGGCGATATCGGCCCCTTCTTCCGCAAATCTCATGGCAATGGCCCTGCCAATTCCTCTCCCACCTCCTGTAATAATAGCAATTTTGTTTTTTAGCCTCATACCGTACTCCTTTTTAAATTTTTTTGAACCCTGAAAATAAAAAAACAATCATCCGTACCAGGCAACTTTAATATAATTGGCGGTTTTTTTCAATAATTTTCACAAGCTTTCCGTAACTTAAAAAAAATGGATTTCATTATACTTGATTCTTTTTCACATTTAACCACTGCCCATAAAGGGATGATTGTGGTATGTGGCTCTCACGGGGGAATTTCTGCGGCAAAACATGCCCTTTCTTTTGCACCCAGAGCTATTTTCTGTAGTGATGGCGGCAAAGGAAAAGATGACGCCGGGATTCAAGGGTTGTGGTTGCTGGATGCCAAGAATATCCCAGCCTCAGCCGTAAGTGTTCAATCCGCTCGGATTGGGGACGGCAAGGATGTTTATGAAAATGGGCTCATTTCTTTCGTAAATAAAACAGCGCAAAGCCTTGGCATAGCCACAGGAATGAGAGTGATTGATGCCGTGGAGTTAGTAAAAAATGGGAAGGAAATAATGGCGCTTCCACTTAAGGTCGCCGGGCTGGGCCTCTATTTCCCCAGAAAAAGAGAAACACGGGACCAATTTGTAAAACGTGGGATCCCAAATGAGATTATTGAAGACTTGGGAATATATGAGCGGAGGTTAATAGGGGAAAAAGAAAGCATCATCGATATGGAAGTAAAGGCTTCCAAAGCGGCCATAAAAAACGCTGGCCTCCAGCCTTCCGACATCGACCTTATCATGAGCGCCACAATTTTGCCTGAAATGATAGGTATCCCAAACTCCAACCAGCTGCAATTTCTGATAGGTGCGAATAAGGCTGCGGCTTTTGACCTATGCCAGGCATGCGGAACACTCATCCCAGGAATGATCATTGCCGCAAATTTCATTGCTGCCGGACAATATGAAAGAATTTTACTAACAGCCTCCACGAACTGGTCGGCTATTAGTGATTCAACTCAGCCAAGCGCAGATTTTGTATTGGGAGATGGCGCTGGAGCTATGGTCTTAACGGCATCTAAGCTGGGCTATGGAATTCTTTCTTTTGATATGCAGACAAATGGGAAATTTTATCAAAATTGTGGGATACGAATGGGCCATGACCACACTACAAAATATTATGACAAACACAATAAAAAATTGCTTTTTTTTATTGACAACAAAGGAATAGAAAGTTCTAAATCCGGTTTTGGCCGTTACCTTTTAACAAATGGTCCAAACTCATTTAAAGCGTCCTTAAGGAAAGCAAGGCTGACTACTGAAGACATAGATTGCGCTGTTATTCATGGCAATGTAAAACCAGTCGTAAGGGGCTGGATTAAAGGGATGAAAGTTCCCTCGGAAAGATTTCCTTTAACCTTCAATCAATACGGGAACTTGAGTGTGGTAACTTTGTTGCCTAACTTGAAAAAGGGTTTGAAGGAAGGCTTAATAAAAAAAGATAGCACAGTTGCCTTTGTTAGCCAGGGCGCCGGTTTTTCAGCCGGTTCCATCATAATGCGTTGGGAATAGAGTTAGTCAGATTAAAAAAGCTAACCAAACAACCGCAGCTTCCTTATGAAAAGACCGTTGTTTGTTTTTTGTCCATAAAATTAATGAGGGGTAAAACTATGAACGTTGCAGACCTGTTCGTTAAATACATAAAACAAATGCATGTGAAATACATCTTCGGCATCCCGGGAGCGGCATTGGAACCTATGTATAAAGCGGTTGATAGAAGCAATAAAAAGGTCTCAAAAAAAAATCGGTTGGAAATCATCCTCACCAAGCATGAACAAGGGGCCGCATTCATGGCAGACGGCTATGCCAGGGTCAACAGAAGCCTGGGTGTTTGCTGGGGAACCACCGGACCGGGTTCCACGAATTTGATTACCGGAATCGCAAGCTCCTACGCGGATTCCATACCGATTCTTGTGCTCACCGCCCAGGTCCCCATGGCCTCTTTCGGGAAAGGGGCCGTGCAGGAATCCACCCCTTATGGAGTAGATATGGTGGACCTTTTCCGCTCTTTTACCAAGTTCAGCGCAATGGTGATCCATCCCCAAAAAGCCGGAGACATGTTTCGGCAGGCACTGAGATTTGCAATGAGCGGACGGAAGGGCCCTGTTCATCTCAATATTCCTGTTGACCTGATGGAGGCCAAAGTCCAAGACGAATCCTTGCCTATTTTACGGATTAAGACCCAGTCAAGAAATTTCGACAGAGATAGCATCGAAAACGCCGCTAGCCTGCTGCTTGGCTCTAAAAAGCCTGCCATTCTTATTGGAAACGGAACCCTTCATGCCGAAGCAGCCGAGGATATTATGAATTTAACGGACGTTATTCCCATCCCCATAGCCACAACCCCAAAAGCGAAGGGCGCCTTCCCGGAGGACCATCCGCTTTCCCTGGGGGTCTTTGGCCTGGCAGGCTGTCCATGGGCCTCCAATTATCTTTTGAATTTAAATAAAAAAGAGCCGAAAGTGGATGTGTTGCTGACCGTTGCCACCAGCTTCAATGAATGGGGGACCAATGCCTGGGACGATCGGCTTAGTCCGGAGAAGGCATTGATTCAGGTAGATGTGGATCCGTATGAATTTGGAAAGAACTATCCCTTTGAAGTGGAGCTGGCGGGTGATGCTAAGGCCATCATCCAGGAGCTTATCGTTGAGTTGCAGAATCAGCTAAGCCGCCTTCCTCAGAAAAGACAGAGGGCTTTTCAGCAAAGAAACCAAAAAAGGAAAGAGGCGCTGAAAAGTTATAAAAAGAAGAAGCCAAAATATCTTCAAAAAAAGGAAATGAACTCGCGGGCACTTCCATTGAAGCCCCAAAGATTGATGAAGGATTTGAAGGAGAGCCTACCTGAGGATGCCATCATTTTTTCGGACATCGGCAATAATCTTTTATGGGCTCTCCACTATTTCAGTATTTCGAAGCCTTACACCTTTTTTGCCGGTTTAGGTTTTGCTTCCATGGGTTACGCCGCCGCCGCGCCTATTGGCGCAAAACTAGCCGCGCCGGATAAACCCATAGTAGCTATTTTGGGGGACGGAGGTTTTCTTATGAACGGTATGGAGGTGGCCACTGCCGCTAATTATAACCAGCAGGTCATTTGGGTTGTGCAAAACAACTGCGAACTGGGAATGGTGTCTCACGGAAGAAAAATGATGAAAATCCCGTACAATACAGGGGCTGAATTTAAAAGAGTGGATTTTGTAAAGATCGCCGAGGGTTTAGGCGTCCGTGGGATTAAAATTACGGAACCGGGTGCAATCAACAAAAAAATGATGGATAATATCATTGCCAATGGGAAACCCACGGTGTTAGATGTAAGGATAGACCGAAATGAAACTCCTCCTCTTACTTCAAGAGTAAATGCTTTGAAGGAGTTATATTTTTGAATTAGTGTAATTCGTGAAATTAGTGGTTAAGAAAGCTTTTGCTCTTTATTTTTTTTGTGGTTAAAAACTTGAAATATCTTTGGCTAGCATTTTTCTTAATGTCTTCATGTCAAAAATAGATAAAAAATCAAACATGCCTTTCCTCCGCACCCTGTTCAGGACGTGTTCTCTCTTTCTGTGCGTGAGCGCCTTCTTTATTTCCTTCTTATCCTTCACCAAAGGTTCCGCCGCCTCCGAGGTCGCCATTATAAAAAGCAAGAATATCAAGCCCTATAATATTGCCATCAAGGCTTTTTCAAAATCCGTCCAGGCCAGGATCGCGGAAAGCGATATGGAGTCGGACCTCAAAAAAGGGGCTGCTATCGCAAAAAAAATTCAGACTCAAAACCCGGATGTCATTTTTAGCGTGGGAGCTGAGGCGACCTACGCGGCCAGTAATAACATCAGAAAAATACCGATTATTTTTTCCATGGTTACCGACCCTGTCCGCTATAATATCCAAGGGGAAAACGTTACAGGAGTTAAACTGGAAATTCCCATGGAAAAACAGATAGAAATCCTCAAAGAAATCATGCCTGATGTTAGAAAGATAGGGGCCATTTACAGCGATGAAAAAGCCAACCTCTTCCTCGATAAATTAAAATCCCAACTGAGCAGTGCCGGGATAGAACTTGTAACAAGGAAAATCAGTTCTCCAAAGGATATCCCCGCCGCTATAAAAAAAATAATGTCGGAAGTTGACTCTCTCTGGCTTGTTTTTGATCCCATCGTGACCTCCTCACCACGCGTTGTCCAGGAGGTCATTCTTTTTCAGGCCCTTAGAAGTAAGATGCCCGTTATCGGATTCAATAAATGGTCCGTTACCGCCGGCGCCCTATTTTGCCTTTACAGCGAATATGAAGATATAGGAATACAATCGGGGAAAATGGTTAACCTGATATTGCAAGGAACAAGCCCGTCTTCTATCCCAATAGAATCACCGGAGAAGGTAAAAGTTTTCTTTAACGAAAAGGTCATAAGGAGAATAGAGTCCGGTATAACGTTAAACATACCGGATAATGCCTATATTTGGGAAGGGAAATGACCGAAGGATGAAGGGCGAGGGACGGAAAACCGAGGGACGAAAAGACAAGGAATGACCATTAATGACGGTTTTCCAATGACGGTTTTTTAAGCATGAATCTACCACTTAAATTTCGCTTGATGCTCTATTCAACGGTGATGGTTATCGTGGTGGTTTCCACCATTTCCGCCACCCTTCTCTATTTCCATAACAAACATGCATGGGAGGGGTTTGATCTGAGAACCACCTCCATGATGGGGGCTCTGGCAAGTGATCTTGAACTTCTCGTTCTTCTGGAAAGCAAAACGGAGATCCAGAGAAAGCTGGAGAGTGTTATGAAGTTCCAGGATGTTTATGCAGTATCCGTATTTGATAAAACCGACAAACTCCTTGCAAAAACCGGGAAGAACCCTTCTTCTCTATCGGTGGAATTCCAAAAGATTTTAAGCTCGAAAATAGAGATAGAGCCATCCGAGATGATGGAAGATGCGCTGGAGCCCCTTCAAAGCGAGGCTAAAGAGAAAATAGGGAGTGTCGTAACTATTTTTAGCACCCTCAATATGAAGAAAAAGCAGATGGAAATGATCTATATTATTCTCTCCATTACTGCAATCATTATCGTTTTCAGAATTGCCATCGACTACCTGTTTATCAAGGGAATTACAGATCCTCTCGCCCGCCTGGTCAGCGGTTCAGAGGCCGTGGCCGGCGGCAACCTGGCCCATAGAATAGACGTAAAAAGTGAGAACGAGATAGGGAAACTGGTCTCCTCTTTCAACACTATGACCATGTCCCTGAAGGAAAGGGATGATGAAATCATGCTTCGCCAGCAACAGATAGAGGATAATAATAAAAAGCTGGATTCTTCCCTTAATGAAAAAGTTGTCCTCCTCAGGGAAATTCACCACCGGGTCAAAAACAATTTGCAGATCATAACAAGCCTGCTCAGGCTCCAGTACAGGCAGGCCGAGGATCAAAAATTCAAAGAAATGTGCAAGGACAGTGAAAACAGAATCAAGTCCATGGCATTGGTTCACGAGAGACTTTACCAGTCCAAGGATTTTTCAAATGTCCACTTCAAGGATTATGCCACCAGGCTCACCATGGAGCTGCTCAGGTCCTTCGGAACAAACATCGAAAAGGTCGGCTTAAGAGCGAACATTGAGGAAGTTTTTTTGGGGGTGGATACAGCCATTCCGTGCGGGTTGGTTATCAATGAGCTTGTCTCCAACGCATTGAAACACGCATTTCCGGAAGGTTCGGAAGGGAAATTAGAAGTAAGCATGAGAAAGATGGAGGAAGACGAAAAATTTGAATTGATTGTGCGGGATAACGGTATCGGCTTTCCGAAAGAGGTAGATTTCAGGGCCACCGTTTCACTGGGTATGCAACTTGTTCTCTCACTGGTGGAAAACCAACTTCGTGGAACAATTGAGTTGAATAGTTCTCAAGGGACAGAGTTCAGAATCAGGTTCAACGAAATCAAATACAAAGAGAGAATGAGAAGCAGTTAAAAAACGATGGCTAAAGTGGCAATTTTCTGTATCTATTCAGCGCAACCCTACGGTCCTCATGAACCATACAAATAACAAAAACAATAGTTGCCCTGTAAGGGCTATATACTCCAGCCCAGGGTTAAAATACTCCGCTTTTAGAGTATTGCAACCCTGGGTCTTCTTTTCATCATTTTTTTTACCCTGTAGGGGTAACATAATAACGAGCAACATGAGAGGTTTGTTTTTTATGCAACCCCTTCAGGGTTGAAATTCTATTGTTTTTTTAACCCAGGGTTGCGGCATGTAAGAAACACATGCCTTAACCCTGGGCTAGAGTATGTAACCCCTTCGGGGTAATATTGAATGGTTTTTTAATTAAATTTGTTGAACAGCTATTTACGCAAAAATTAGCACATTAGTTCCGAGTTGACCCGAAACTACTTGGAAGATAAATACCATGAAAAAAAAACAGATTCTTGTGGTGGAAGATGAGGTTATCATTGCCAAAGACATCCAGTGCAGCCTGGAGAATTTAGGCTACGCCGCTTCCTCTCTGGTTGTTGCGGGCGAAGAAGCCATTATGAAGGCGGGAGAGGAATGCCCTGATCTGGTCCTGATGGATATTGTATTACAGGGAGAAATTGACGGGGTAGAGGCCGCGCAGAAGATCCGTTCCCAATTCGATATCCCGGTAATCTACATGACGGCATACGCCGATGATGAAATTCTTGAACGGGCAAAAATCACCGAGCCTTTCGGATATATGATCAAGCCCTTTGAAGAAAGAGAACTTCATTCTAATATCCAAATGGCCCTTTATAAGCACAAAATGGAGAAAAGCCTGCGGCAGGCGAAGGAAAAAGCTGAAGAAGCCCAGAAATTAGCGGAGCAGGCGAATCGGTTGAAATCGGAGTTCCTGGCCAATATTTCCCACGAATTCAGGACCCCTCTGAATGCCATCATCGCTTTCCCGAAATTAATCATCGACTCTTTGCGGGAATTCCCACAGATCAGCCAGGAAAGAATTGATAGCGCTATCGAAGACCTTGAAATCGTATCCAGCCAGGGAGACGAACTTCTTAGCCTCATCAATGACCTCATCGAAATAAGCATCATTGAAACAGGCCGCCTGGAGCTGCAAGAAGAGCCTGTCCTGGCCCATTCCCTCCTTTTGGCGGTACTAAAGAACTGCGAACCTGAAGCGACAAAGAAGGATATCACCCTCGTTGATAACAATGCGGAACAGGAAGATTTTCAGTTCCTGGGGGACACCAACCGCTTAAAACAGGTACTCAAGAATCTGGCCCATAATGCCATAAAATTCAGCGACAAAGGGTGTGTGAGGCTGAATGCCTTTCCCAGGGGAGACCGGATCTTTTTTCAGGTGCATGATGAAGGTGTCGGAATGACCGACGAAGAAACAAAACTGATCTTTGATCGATTTTATCAACTGGACAGTTCAACCACCAGGCGCTACGGAGGCGTCGGACTTGGGCTAAACCTGGTGAAAAAAATGGTGGAAAAAATGAGTGGGACCGTTGTAGTGGAGTCCATCAAGGGGGAGGGATCCACCTTCACTGTGGAGCTACCATGGAAACGGTCCAAACAGGAAGGGACCCTTCCCTAAGTTCACTATTTGAGGATAGAGACTATGGAAAAAAAACAGATACTCGTGGTGGAAGATGAGGTCATCATCGCCAAAGACATCCAGTACAGCCTGGAAAATTTAGGCTACTCCGCCTCCTCCCTGGTGGCCACGGGCGAGGAAGCAATAATAAAGGCCGGAGAGGACTGCCCTGATTTGGTTCTTATGGATATTGTGCTGCTGGGAGATATTGACGGCGTAGAGGCCGCGCAGAAGATCCGTTCCCAGTTTGATATCCCGGTAATCTACATGACGGCGTACGCGGATGATGAAATTCTTGAACGGGCAAAAATCACCGAGCCTTTCGGATATATGATCAAGCCCTTTGAAGAAAGAGAGCTTCATTCCAATATCCAAATGGCTCTTTATAAACACAAAATGGAGAAAAGCCTGCGGCAAGCGAAGGAAAAAGCTGAAGAAGCCCGGAAGGTAGCGGAGCAGGCGAATCGGTTGAAATCGGAGTTCCTGGCCAATATTTCCCACGAATTGAGAACCCCGCTGAATTCCATCATAGGTTTTCCTAGAATAGTAAACCACTCTTTAAAGAAATTTCCGCAGATCAGCCAGAAAAGTATTGATGAAGCTGCCAGATGCCTTGAAATCGTATCCACCCAGGGAGACCAACTTCTTGCCCTGATCAATGATCTCCTAGATATCAGCATCATTGAAGCAGGCCGCCTGGAGCTGAAAGAAGAGCCGATCCTGGCCCATTCCTTGCTCTTGTCCATAATCAAAAACTTCGAAGTGGAAGCGACAAAGAAGGATATCTCTCTCCTGGATAACAGAGCGGAACAGGAAGATTTTCAGTTCATGGGAGACATCCACCGTTTAAAACAGGTACTCAAGAATCTGGTGCAGAACGCTATAAAATTCAGCGACAAAGGGAGCATAAAGTTGAACATCTTTCCCAGGGGAGACCGGATCTTTTTTCAGGTGCATGATGAAGGTGTCGGAATGACACCTGAAGAGACGGAGTTGATATTTGATAGATTTTACCAACTGGACGGTTCATCCACGAGACAACATAGAGGCGTCGGACTTGGGCTAAACCTGGTAAAAAAACTGGTGGAAAAAATGGAAGGAACCGTTGCAGTGGAATCCGAAAAGATGGAGAAGTCTATCTTCACCGTGGAACTGCCATGGAAGCGGCCCAAAGAGGAAGAAACCCGTCCCTTGGGCAAAAAAATCCTCCTGGTGGAAGAAAAACCCGAGACACAGTCCCTGGTACAATCCATCTTCCCGGACAACGAATTTACCGTGGTGGAAAGGAGCGATCAGGCCCTTGACACGCTACAGACAAATCAGGATTTTGATTTGATTTTGTGGGGGCAAACCTTGCCGAAAATGACAGGAGAAATGTTGATGATGGGGATAACGGCCAACCATCCGGGCCTAAAGACTCCCATCATCATGGCGGCATCGGATGGTTCCGAAGAATCAGTAGAGGCAACCTATAGCCTTGCCCGGGATCTGGAATTGGAATTCAGATATGTCAACGGGCCTTTTACCCAGGGAAATATCAACCATGCACTGAAGGAGTTAGGGGGTGCTTAGCCATAAGTGCTAAATTGATTTGAACCCTGGTGGTTTTGATTGAAAATTGGAAACTTGGTATTGGAAATTTTTAATTTTTCGCCCCAAAAACCTGCCCCTGGAGCATGTTAGGTTACCTAAACATCCCATTCTATTTTGTTTCTTCCGATGATTTTTCCAGGTCGATGATACTTTGGTCCAAATAAGGCTTGGTTTTATAGCTACGAATATTCCTGACATTATGTATAACGCTGGTAACCCTGTCCAGAAGCTTTTGTACATCCTGCATGACCTTATAATGGGGATGGTCCTTTTCCATTCTTGTTAACATGATTTCAATGTTTGTTATGACTGCGCAAAGGGGGTTGCTGATTTCATGGGCCACGGCGCCGGCCATCTCCGTGAGCGCGAGCATCCGTTTTGACTCCACCAGTTCGGTTTGTGTGTTTTTCAATTGATCGAGAGTTGTAAGGAGTTCCGCATTGCTCTTTTCCAGGGAAGCCATCAGGCTCTTTTTTTGAAGCTCCAGTTCCTTTTTTTCCCAGGCTCGTCGGCAGGCTGTTAAAAGCAAGTCCAGTTTTCGCAGGGGTTTGGGCAGATAATCGTAGGCCAGTCCCTCGCGCAGACTAGTGACGCAGGATTCCATACTTCCCTTTCCCGTTAGGACAATGGCTGTGGAATCCGGGTCTTTTTCTTTCAACTTTCCTAGGAATTCCATTCCATCCATCACCGGCATATCCAGGTCGGTGACCACCAGTCCGTCAAAAGTGGTTCCGTATTTTTCCAGCGCTTCTTTCCCATTTCCAGCGGTAGTGACATGGTATCCCTCGTTTGTAAGGTATGTTTCCAAAAGTGCGAGGATATCGGTGTCATCATCCACAACTAAAATATTTTGCTTCATCTGTTTTCTCCCCTATTTTTGATTGTTTGATATGCCTTCAAGATACTTTCCATCTTATGGCGTTGCAAATCGATGGCCAACCTTACATTTTTAAGAATTGTATCCACTTGGCCAAAAGGCTTCTCCAGATAATTGAAGGCGCCTTCCTCAATGCATTCCACGGCCAATTTCATAGTGGAATAGCCGGTAATCACAATCACTTCAATAGTTAATGTCCTCTCTTTTATTTTTTTTAGGAACTCAACCCCGTTTATGTCCGGCATCATAATATCCGTCACTACCACATGAAAATATTGCAAATCTTTTTCAATCATTTTCAATCCCTCGGTGGCTGAAGAAGTGGTGATAACGTTATACCCTTCTTCTACAAAAAGGTCTTCAAGCATTGTCCTGGTTCCAGCGTCATCATCGACAACTAAGATGTTCGACTTTTTCATTTCATTCTCCACAATCTATTTTTTGCCGGTTGCCTGCCTTTTCCCAGGTAAGCTGACCCTGAACACGGCTCCTTCTTCATTATTAGATGCTTCGATCTCTCCTCGGTGTTCTTTGATAATTCCGTAACTGATGGAGAGGCCCAGGCCCGTCCCTTTTCCCACCTCTTTTGATGTAAAAAACGGATCGAATATTTTATCAAGAAAGTCTGCCGGAATTCCTCCTCCGGTGTCCGAGATCTCGACCCAGACCTGGTTTGTCTTCTGGTCATATCCGGTTTTAATGGAAATAAGTTTTTCCCAGCTTTCATCTTTTTCCACATTACCTGCGGCCCGCTTTTCCTTCAAGTCATCAAGCGCATGCCTGGCATTGGAGATGAGATTTAGAAAGACCTGCTCCAATTGATGGTCATCCCCTTTCACCATAGGCAAGTCGGATTCAAAATCTTTCTTCACCTTGATATTTTCGGATTTAAGCTGTTCACTTACAAAATCCAAAGCGTCTTCCAGTGGTGTTTGCACATGGAGTTCTGCTTGGCTTCCTACTGATTTCCTGGAAAAAGTCCTCAAATGGTCGATGATGGACATCATTTTTGAGGTGCTTTTTTCGAAGATTTCCAGGTTCCTTTGCGTCTTTTCGTCGTACTGCTCCTCGTTTTTAAGCATCATCTGGGTAAATCCACGAATCACCATGATAGGCTGGTTCAGTTCGTGAGCCACGCCGGCGGCCAATTCTCCGATGGAGGCCAGTTTGCTCGTTTGCACCAGTTGGGCCTGCTTTTCCTTTAGCTCGGCGTGGGCCGATTTTAACTCCTTGTGCGTTGTGTCCGTATCTTCCAGGATACTAAGGAGAACCTCGGAATATTTTTGCAATTCCTTCATCTGGATTTCGATGGTCTCTTGCGCCTTGACCTCGGAGGTAACGTCACGCTTTACAGCCAAGTAAGAGGTAATCTCCCCTGTGCGTCCCAGGATCGGCGAAACGGTGGCATCTTCCTCATACAATGACCCGTCTTTTCTTTTGTTAGTGAAACGTCCGTGCCACGACTTGCCATGCGTGACGGTCTCCCACATTTCCCGATAAACGGTGTCGTCCACTTTGCCGCTTTTGAGGATGTTGGTGCTGTTCCCAATGGCCTCTTCAGAGGTGTAGCCCGTGTTTTGTTCGAAGGCCGGATTAACGTATTGGATGATTCCATCGGGATCGGTAATGACCACAGCTTCGCCAGCCTGGCTCACAGCTGTAGCCAATCGCGCCCGATCCTCCTCCACTTGCCTGCGTTCGAGACCCAGGGCAATGGTATTGGCTGCCGAAGCCAGCGCACTTACCGTGTTTTCCATGAAAGGCTTAAGGGAAAAAACCGCTAAAACGCCCAAAGTCTTATCTTCTACAATAATTGGGTATCCGGCAAATGCCGTCATTCCTGTCTGTTTTACCCATTCATGGCTAAATGTTTCCGGTTCGTTGAGCAGAGAATTGGTCTGATAGGGGCGGGCTTCCCCGGCTATGAGTCCGATTTGAGGTTTGCCTAAAGGTATTTGGGTATATCCGTAGTCTACAGAGTCTGCAATTCCGGCACAGCCTTTTAGCTCAAGAACATTTTCTTTTTCATTGAGTAACCAGATGGCGGTGAAGGACTCATCTGTATTTCGCACAATGGCTTTAGCACACTGCTCCATAATTTCTTTAAGAGTGTCTCCCATGGAAATGGAAATGCCTACTTCCGCCACCATGGCCTTCTCCCGCGTTCGATGTGTAAGCTCTTCCTCGATCCGCTTCCGCTCCGTGATATCCTGTGCCACACAAACAACCGCCTGAATTTTATCGGCTCCCTCGCGCATGATGGAGCCTGAAAAAAGAACTGATATTTCATGACCGTCTTTTGATAGAAAGACCTTTTCAACATTTCTCAAAGGCCCTTTATTGATAAGGCTTTTTAATTCTGTCCCTAAAAAGGGTTCTTTTTTCACGAAAATCAAATTGATCGACTCGCCTATTAGCTCTTCCTCTTTATACCCTAAAAGATCGCAAGCGGCCTGATTTACCGACTTGATATTAAGGTCGGGGGACAAAATTAGCAGGGAGTTGGTCATGCTTTTAATAATATTGTCAATGTAACCCTTTGAAACCGTTGTTTCTTTCAAACTCTCAGCCATTTGATTAAAAGCGTTGCCCATTTGGCCAAGTTCCGTAGGATCTTTAAAGGTAACACTAACATTAAAGTCACCTTCCCCCATTTTTGCCATTGCATCTTTCAAGGTTTTTAAGGGAGACAGGGTTTTGTGTATAAAGAAAATGGAGAGCAAAAGGGAGGCAGCAATCACAACCACTAACAAAATAAGGCCGTTTTTAACGGAGTCATACCAGGGAGAAACGATGGCTGCCTCGGAGCGGCGCTCCACAAAAACCCAATATTTCTTTGCTCCTAAACCAGTATCGAAAAATACCTTTTTCCAGACCCTGAACTCTTTTAGCTCTGGATCATAATGAATCCGTGAATCCTGATTCTCCAGGTTTTTTTTAAGTTCCGGCTCTTCCGATAGCAGATTGGCATCATGGCCAAGTTCTTTCCCAAATAGTTTTTTGGTTTCCCAGTGGCGAAGGAAGAAGCCTTCGTCATCAATAATAAAACTGTCGGATTTATTATTAAAATTTGTTTCACCAAACACGAGGTCTGGATCGACATTCAGCACAAGAACCCCGAACAGTTCACCGCCTTTCAGGTAAATTCTTTTGCCGAACCTGATCATTGGAGTGGGAGGGTGCGAAACTTTGCCTCTATCCTTATTTAAAGAAATGGGATGGACATGAACCTCGGTTGTCGGGTCTTCGATAAAATGTTTGAAATAGTCTCTGTGGGCCTTACTTTGCAGTTTGTCTATGGGAACCTGAGCGATCTCAGCTCCGGAGCGCTTAAACCGGATCAACTCCTGTCCGTTTGCTTGGAAAATCCTGAGCTGATAGTAAAGTTTATTTTTATTGATGTTTCTTTTAAGGTCGGATATCAAATCCAGGTACAGTTCGCTTTTATAAAAAGAAGCTTCAGGCCCTTCTTGAATGGTTTCTATCTCTTCTATGCCGGGGTGCATAAAAATGTCATCTTCTATTTCATCTACCTGAGCTTGGACTTCCCCCCTGATAAAACTAAGCAAGGATGAAGCTTTTCCCGCGTTCAAATCCAATTCATGGGCAAGTGTATTGAGGGTAGCCTGCCTGAAGTCATTTTTCAGGTCGTTGCCGATTATGGCTATGGAGATCCCGGCGGGGACCGCCAGCAGAAGAAAAATTCCAACGGAAAACCTGAAACTCAAACGGTTGAAAAGAGTTTGTTTATTCATCCAGTCTCCTCTCCAGTTCTCTGACTTTCTTTTTCAACTGAATGATTTTTTCTTCTCTACCCATGGTCACCGTCTGAAACTTTTCCAGTTCGCTAACCTTTTTCTTTAATTTCAGGTTTGACTCTTCCAGTTCTTCCTTGGCTATTTTGATTTCTTCCATGAGGCGTGTCCGGGTTTCCTGGTCTTTTTTTTGCGAGGTGACGTCTTCTACTACCTCAATAAAACCTGTTATGACCCCATCCGAGCCAGTAACCGGAAAGGCTTTGATGTGAACCGAAACCCGGTTACCGTCATCCAGTACCGCTTCAGTATCAGCTTCTTCCAGCTTCCTGGAAACCATGGCTTTTCTACCAGGACAGTGCGAACAAACTTCCTTCCGTTTTTCGAATTCCATGAAACACTCTTTGCCTATATATTCCTGTACTGATTTGTTCATTAACTCACTGTGAAAGCGGTTCGCCATAACAACCTTGTAGTTGGTGTCGACAAGCGTTATGCCTAAATTGACATTGTCAACCAATGATTTGTATTGCTCTTTGCTGAGCTTTAGCGCTTTTTCGGTCTGCTTACGCTCAACAATCTCTTTGCTAAGGTCATCCACAGCTTTTTTCAGCTCCCATGTTCTCTTTTCCACTTCCGACTCCAGACTATCCTTGGCTTCCTTAAGCGCGCTCTCAGCTTGCCTGCGTTCGGAAATATGAGCGATCAGCGGGCGAAAAAGAAAGAAATAGAGAGCGGGTGAAATGAACACCATCAACAATGTTGAGTCGATGAGCGCGTCAAATAAGGGCGGTAAAGGGGGGAATGCATCCAGGATAAACATCACCAGGATTTCGGCAAGAAATACCGTGAGGGACAGAATGGCAAGGAGATAGGAAGGCGACAACTGTCTTGTAGCCAGGGAGGAACTCCGTATTGCAGGTTGGCCCATGAGCCACAGGGATAGCCCTATCAAGCTAACCACAACCAGGTAGATCAAGCCCAGTTTCCACACAACCTTGTGAAACCTGGGCTGCAAGACCTCAGGGTCTATATGGGAGACGATTTTCCAATAATACCTATTCTTTTGAGTCTGGGCCGCATGGGCTTGAAGGCCCTTCACTGCCTCCTTATCGCCCCCTAGCGCTTCCGCAAGGGGATATACTGTCGCAAAGGTAAAGAGTCCGTTAGCATTCTGAAACTGCCCTGTTTTTTCATTAAGGATTTGCTGCCAGGCTATCGGAAATTCTTTTTTGAAACTCCTTCCATTTTCCTCTGCAAACATAAATCCCCATTCATATTCCGGGCTGGGGCCCACCAACCAGTAACCCTCTGTTTGAAGGAGCATGGCTTGCCCCAGGGAGCTTGCAAAAGACTTTCTGAAATCTTCAATCATATTTGCGCCCAGATAGTTAATGATCAGAACGCCCCGCTTTTCACCGTTAGTGTCAAAGACAGGAGCGCTAAAACGAATGATGGGCTTATGGGGTTGTTCTATTTCCCCTTGCTCCACATTAAGATCGAATGGCGATACGAAGACTTCTGGCCGTTGAAGCCGGAAGGTCTCCTGGAAATAGTAACGGTTCCCTTTGAACTGCAGTTCTTCCACAGGAACGAGATGGGGGCTTCCATCATTGTAGTTGATCCTGATTACCTCCATTCCTTTCTCATCCAAAAACCGTATTTGATCATATACCCCTTTTGAATTGGAAAACCTCACATACTCTTCCTCCAGTTCTCTTTTGTGTTCGGCGGATCCGGTTTCCAGCATTCTTTTCAGTTTTTTTGCTTCAGAGAGATACCTGATATCCGCCACAACCAATTTAAAGTCACCGGCAATGGTCTTGGCATGAATATCCACATTGCCCTTTTCCCAGGTTTCAATGGCCATTCTTTCCGACCTCATATCATTGTAGTAAAGAGCGGTGATCAGGCCGGCAAGCAGGACAGACAGAGGCAGTAATACACTCAGAATGCGCCTTGCCTTGGCTAGTGGATCTTCAGTTGATGTTGTTAGTTGGTTGTTCATGGGGCAAGTGATTGAACCATTGAATGACTGAATCATTGAATCATTGAACCATTGCTTTCATGGTTCAATCTCTCAATGATTCTTCTAGTTCTCTAACCCTCTCCTTCAACTCAAGAATTTTTTCTTCTCTACCCATAGTCAGCTTTTGAAATTTTTCCATCTGTTCCATCTTTTCATTCAACCGGGTATTCGCGTTTTCCAACTCTTTTTTCACTTTTATTAGTTCCTCCACCAGCCGTTCCCGTATCGTTTCCGACTCTTTCCGGTCAGTAATGTCTTTGATAATCCCCACTGTTCCAACAGCCTTTTTGGTGTGTGGATCAACCTGTCCGGCGGAATCTACTTCACTGTAAGCTATGGTTATGGTAACCGTGGGTCCGGGTGAACTCTCCTTTCCTTGCGCCAAATCTTTTTGCGCCAAACGAACCTCTAAATCTCTTGTGGCCCTGTCTATGGTCCTTCTCTCATCAAAGAGTTTTGGTCTCTCTTTCTCATCCGTCGCTTTGCCTACGTATTTAGGCAAAACGGCAGATCTACTGACTAAGGGCACATCGTCCACATGGATGAACTCACTGAAATGTTTTCCAATAAGCTCTTCCGGCTCATATCCCATTGTTTTGATGCAATCGTTCACAAATACAAAATTTCCGTCCAGGTCCAATTTGTAGACCACATCCGGCAAAGCCTGCAAGAGGGTTTCGTATTGCCGTTCCGAAGCCATTACCTTTTCATAGAAATCCTTCAAGTGAAGCATGGCCTGAACCCTGGCATTAAATGCCACTCCATCGATGGGTTTTGTCACATACTCATCGGCGCCAAGATCCAGGGCCTTTTTGATGTCACTCGATGTATCAAGGCCGGAGATGACGATGATGGGAACAAAGGGGAGGGTTTTCAATTCTCGTATGCGGCGAATGGCTTCAAAACCGTCCATCACCGGCATCATCAGGTCCATGAGGATGAGATCAAAGCACTCATTTTGGACCTTTTCCACGGCTTCCTTGCCGTTTTCTGCGGTCACCGCCTCGTAACCGGATATTTTTAAATATTCAACAAATTTCTTTAGGATGATCTTGCTGTCTTCCACCACTAATATTTTTTTCATGAGGCCCACCTAACAATTTAGTGATTGAGAGATTGAGTCATTGAAGCATTGCTTTAACGATTAAATCATACCTCTGGTTCCCAGGGTCTCCCTGGGAATCCATACCTGGAGGCTCTGCCTCCAGTGTTGACCACTGAACTATAACTATATTAACCCTCTTCCGCCGCTTTTTTTATATCGATGATACGGTCATTATCTAAGTATGGCTTGGTCTTGTAACTACGTATCCCCCGCATATTTTTTGTAATGCCGGAAACTCTATCAAGGAGTTCTTTTACTTTCGTCAGCATTTCATAATGGGGATTGGTGTCGTCCATTTTTAACAGCGCAATTTCAATATTGCCCATGATTGCAAAAAGAGGGTTGTTGATTTCATCTGCCACTGCGCGGGCCATCTCCGTAAGAACCAACAACCGTTTGGATTCCATCAGTTCATCTCGTGTCTTCTTTAATTCCCAGGCCCTTCGGCAGGCGACCAATAACAGGTCCATACTATCCAGCGGTTTTAGCAGGTAGTCGTATGCCAGACCATCTCTCAGGACAGGGATGCAGGTTTCCATGCTTCCTTTTCCCGTGAGGATAATCCCGATACAATCAGGGTCTTTTTCTTTCAGCCTTTTAAGAAATTCCACCCCATTCATTCCCGGCATATCCAAATCGGTGACCACCATTCCGTCAAAATCCGTGCCGTATTTTTCCAGACCCTCCTCTCCGTCCCTCGCCGTCGTTACGGAGTATCCTTCATTGGTCA
>JAJDAS010000375.1 GCA_029261755.1 Nitrospinia bacterium | reverse complement strand
TTTTGGGTTAAAAGCGCCTTCCCTCCGTCTTCAGCCCAACGGTTTTTCAATGACCATGGACAAAACCAAAAGGAGCATAAAACCACGCACCCGAAAACTAGGTCCTACGGAGATTCCCCAGGGCATGGCGGCGAGCAAAATTCTCTCGCCTCGAAGGAAAACCAGCCTGGCGGAAAACGTTGAACAATTGGCTTCGGAACAGTTGGAGCATTTCGGGATCCAACCGGACACCGACTTTGGTAAAGCCCTGCATCGGACAGCCGTCAATCTGTATCGGACGCAAGGGGACGTTCATGAGCTTTGGAAGATTACCAGGGAGACTATCCTGGATCTGGACCCAAAGGACCGCGTGAGTTATTTCAACGCGAAAAAATTCCTCTCCTTTCAGATGGCGAAGGTGCTGGATACCTTGCAAAATCCCTTTCGCAAGTCATATCAAAGCCTTTCTCTCACCAATGGTTCCCTGTGCGCCAAGGGACCGTACCCGGTCTTCGACAACGTTACCGCCATCTTTTCCGCTAATCCGGTGATTGTCCGAACCGCCACCTACATTTACGCCTGCACGGAATGGGTGGACGACGCCTTTCAGGGACGAGAGCTTCTGCACGAGATCTATTCGCGCCTTTTGAATCCCACCTCCATTTCCCTTGCCAATTATATCGTGGATCTGGAAGCGGGGCCTTATGCTCCTGAATACCTGGCATGGAACTTCAATAGCGGTATGGCCGCCATCGACAACCTATTCAGCCATCTGTTTCGCCGGGATGATATCGTCATCGCCTCCCGCAACATTTACGGCGGCACCTACCAACTGCTGCACGATTTTTACGCAAGGGAGGAGAAGTTGGCCGTCAAGCTGGAGTGGTTCGACGGTTATACGGAGGACGAGTTCGGATCTTTTCTAAAGGCGGTGGAGAAAAAACACAGCGAGGCGCTGGACCAAGGCCGAAAGATCTTCATCTTTATCGAGTCTCCATGCAATCCCCACGGCTACGTTCTGGATGTTCCGGGAATTTGTCGGCTTGCGCACCAACGGGATTACGTGGTGATGCTGGACTCCACCGTTGCCACGCCCTTTCTCTCCAAACCTTTGCAGAGGCCGGAAAAAAGCGAACGGCCTGATTACCTGATCCACAGCTACACCAAGGATCTCACCGGAAACGGCAACGCCACAGCGGGTGTAGTGATCGCGGAAACCCACCTCATGTTCATTCCCAAGGGAGACACCTTCAAAGGGGTACCGTGGAACGAAACGCTTTTCTGGAGCGTTTACTACATCAAGGGGGCTTTTCTCGACGCTGATAAGGCCTTCGAGGTGATCAGTGGCATCAAGACGCTGGAGTTGCGCATGCTTCAAAAGTGCATCAACACCATCGTTCTGGCGCGGTTCTTAGATCACCACCCGTCCATCAGGGTCTGCTGCAACGTTGTGAAAGGAAATCCTAATTATAGCCTACGGCAACGAAACCTCAAGTACCGCTTTCCGGCTCCCCTGTTTACCATCGATCTGGACCAGGCCAAACTACCCCGCGAGGTTTTTGTCCGATTTTTCGATTGCCTGTCGCCGGTTTTCAATCACCAAGTGAGCCTGGGACAATCCAACACCGTGATACTTTGTCCCGCCCTTACTTCCCACTCGGAACTGGACGCGGAAGCCCTGCGCGAAGCGGGCATTTATCCCACCACCATCCGAATTGCGGTTGGAAACGAAAACCCGAAGGAACTCATGGCCCATTTCATCCATGCCGCGCGGCTGGTATTCAATCCATTAATTCCCGGTTTCAGCGATGGTTTTATGTCCCATGAGGAGGTGGACCGCCTGGTTCACGATATCTACCTGGAAGCCCAGCAAAGCTACATCGAAAGTTCTCCGTCCATGAAAGAGATCATGGGGTGAGAGGGTATTTCCGGTATGGCTGGAAATATAGAGGAACGAATCGGGTAACTAGCTAAAGAAATCGAGAAGAGAAATTATCTTGAAAAATTTATTGTGGATCGTGAACAGGCAAGGTGAAATAAAAGGCGCTTCCTTTTCCTTCCTCACTTTCCACCCATAGTTTGCCACGGTGGCTTGCCACCGCCATTTTGCAAAAGGTCAGGCCGAGACCGGTACTGTAACGCTTGCGTGTGCCGCTTTTATAACTCTGGCCAAACTTCTCGAAGATTTTTTTGTGCATGGATTTCGGAATACCCTCCCCTCGGTCTTCCACCCGAACCTGGACGAAACCCTCCTTTCCCAGATACTGAATCTCCACGGTAATGGGTTGATTCGGGTAGCTGTAGGTGATGGCGTTGGAATACAGGTTTGCCATCACCCGCTCCATCAATTCCTCGTCACCTGCCACAGGTGGGATATCCGAAGCGATTTTCAGATCAAAAACCACTTCCTTCTGGGCCGCCAGCGCTTTCATCTTCTCCGCTTTCATCTCCACCACTTTAGTTAGGTCAAAGGGTTTGATGGAAAAATGGAATTTCCCTCCTTCCATCTTATTCATATCCAGAAGGTCCACCACCATGCGGTAAAGGGAATCGCACCCACATAACGCGGTATCCAGCGCCTCCTTATCATCTTCGGTGAGTTTTGGGTTGTAATTCAGCAAATCCAGGTTGGAGTACATTTCGGAGATGGGTCCTTTTAGGTCGTGAACCACCATTTGAAAATGATCGTCTTTCATGTTTCCCAATCGGGTCAATTGACGATTTTTCCTAGATAGGTCTTCCTTATCCAGTAAGTGCACCAGCGCCTTTGCCCCCCCTTCCATCGCTAACGCGGAAATCTTATTGAAGTCCTCCTCCTTTATTTTCTTATCCTTTTCCCAGGTGACGCCCAGGACCGCCACCATTTTTTTGCGAGGGCCTAGCAAAGGAACTGCAAGAAAATTCCGGCTTTGGAAAAATGTTAAAAATTTTTCCATTTTGAGTGGAATATCCCCCAGCGAAACCGGTTCCAACCCTTTTTGAAAAATCCGGCTCAAACTAATAAATTCGGCTTCCTTCTTCGAAGACTTAGTATTTCCCTCAATATCCGTGGAAAGAACGGACCAGTCGGAGGCATCGGTTGGGAAGATCAGCTTAGCACGCTTGGCCTTAAACCTGACTGCCGTATAGTGGAGGAAAACCCCTGCCTTTTCTTGAAAAGGGCGACTCACATCCAGCATAAAAGCTGTGATTTGGTTTTTCGTAGGCGTTTTATTCAATTCCTTAAGTCCGTTTTATGTGAAAGATTGTCATTATAATATCACTTTTTCAGCTAAATTTTCACGGTTCCCAATGAAAATTGGAAAAGTATATTGCTTAATTTGCTTTCACAGCCTATATTACAGGCAAGAACCAGCGTAATTCCCAAACTTTTTCCCGGAGGGCTGAACATTGGAAAATCAAGAGAAAAATGACCAACCGCTGAAAACTATTTTGGTTGCGGACCTTAGCCATACTGTACGGTTGCTGATAAAAAAAATTCTCGACGGGAATTATGAAATTTTGGAAGCGGAGTCCGGTGAAGAGATCTTCTCCATGATTGCGAAAAAACAGGTTCCGGGATCGCAGGAAATATCTATGCTGATCCTTTCGCTGGAGTTTTCGGATTATCATGCCTTCCAAATATCAGAAAAATTAAGGAAGAATTACAGCAATGAACGCCTGCCCATCCTGTTGAACACCTCCAACAATAAACGTGAAATCATCATCAAGGCCTTGAGGCATGGCATAAACGACTTCATCATGAAACCCTTTCCCCAGGAGCTACTCCTTTCAAAAGTTCGCAAACTGGAAAGAAAAATTTCGTTACAAGACCTGGAACGATCCCAAATGATAGCCAAAATCCCCATTTTTCATGGAGTACCGGAATCCCAAGTGGCTTTCATATTAGACACCTGTTCCGAAACAGTGGACAAGGAAAAAGGGGAGGCTATTTGTGAGGAAAACGAGGAGAATTTTGACCTGTTTATATTAATGGAAGGAAAGTGCGATGTGGTGCATGAGGAAAGAAAGGTTGGGGAAATAAAGGCCGTGGATACAATCGGAGAAATGGGATTTGTGGGGGAACAAAAACGCTCCGCCAGTGTTGTGGCCAGCGAACCATCAAAGGTGGTGATCCTGAAAAAAGATCTTTTTGATGAGTATCTTTATGAGGAGAGGGCCATCTTGGAAATCATTTGCAGGAATATTATTTTATCCCTCAACGAACGGATCAGGAAATCCAACGATATGGTGAAAAAACTCAAGATTATGGCGGAAGAGTATCTCTCTTATTAGCAGATACTTACACGTTGATTTTGAGAATCTGTCTCTCACCACTAAAGGTATTTTAGATTTGTGATTTTAGATTTTAGATTGGTGGTAGGTTTTTTTAAATAATTATTCCTTCAATCTAAAATCAGCAATCTAAAATCTAAAATATTTTTTTAATTGTTACCCTTCCGGATTTTCCAGGATTTTCTTGACCTTCCCCAAAAGCTCGTCATTCGCATCGCTAAATTCCAGGCCGAAAAAAAAGGACTCATAAGGAGCAGGTTTCTTGCCACAAACTGTCCCTTTGAAATGAACGGTCTCGTCATTTTCGCCAAAGTTGAACTCAACCCAAATAGGCCCCCCTTTTTTCAACTCCTGCTTGGTCATGATTCTGCACCCCCCAAGGCTTATATCCACAATATTGGCATCGCCGATCATTTCCAACTTGGAGGTTTCAGCAGCCCCGGAGACATTCATCAATTTTAACTGAGCCCAAAAAGAGGTTTTAATTCTTTCACTTTTCCTGACACTCACCCCTTGGAGTTCCCCTTCGGGATAAGCAATGGTAATGAGGGGTATCTTCCTGTTTCTCAGGCTGGTTTGAAATCCATAAGCCATTCCTTCATCGGATATGCACCTCACCACGCAACTGGAGTTCGGCATAATATGGAG
The DNA here is from genome assembly GCA_029261755.1 of Nitrospinia bacterium. Classification (GTDB taxonomy): domain Bacteria; phylum Nitrospinota; class Nitrospinia; order JACRGO01; family JACRGO01; genus JACRGO01. The sequence goes on along the minus strand of JAJDAS010000375.1, from coordinate 1,436 downwards.
AATGGACATATCCGGTTTGGCAAGCTTTAGCACGATATCCGCTCCCACTTGAACCTTCACGATACTACCACGGTACGGCTTTCCCGCAATGTTCATGGAAAGCATCATGCCGTTTGAAAAAATATTTTTATTTTCGGACATTAGGATAGTTAGGTTGAGAAAAAGTTAGAATTTTAAAAGGCATTATATCTCAATAAAAGGCCTCTAACAATGTGGAAAGAGAGCCAGCATCACTAAATTGCACATGATAATTGGGGAAAAGGATTTTCGTGTCTGATCTCATTCCAAAATCACCATGACCTCTTCCAAATGGTCCAAATCCACCGAAGGTTTGATGGAAACCACCTGGAACAACCCAAATTCTTTTTTGATGACCTCTTCCACCACGCCAATCAAGAGGCCTTTGGGGTAAACAGTTCCAAGCCCGGATGATATCACGTTAAAGCCTTTTTCCACGTTTTCCTCCAGGGATACATATTTCATATCACATAATTCCCCATTGGTCCCGGCCACCACTCCTTTTGCCCTGCTTTCCTGAATCATTGCGTCAACTGCGTTACGGATGTCGATCATCAGCAAAACCTTGGAACTCTTGGAAAAAACGGACTCTATTTTTCCAACAAGAGCTCCATTGGCAACTACCGGCATTTTTCTTTTGATTCCATCCGACGAACCTTTATCAATGGTTACCATTTGATTCCAGTTGGTGGAGTCGTACCCGACAACCTGGGCCATGGCCATTTTATACGGGGAGTTCTCTTTGTATTCCAGGAGGCTTCTCAATCTTTTGTTCTCTAACTGCAATTCTATCAGCTTGCTTTCCAAACCTTCTATATTGGCCATTTCGCTTTTCAAAATCTCGTTTTCCTCTTTCATTCCCACAGGATAGAAATACTTATTCCGCAAATCCCCAAGAACAGATAAGGAACCTGTGGCCACTTTTTGAAAGGGAAAAATGAGGGACGAAACCATTCTTTCAACAAAATTGGGGTTTCTCTTGCCTTTCGCATTAACCGTTATGAGTATCATGGAAAAGAACACGAGAATCGTAATGGAAAAAATGATTCTGGTCTGGTTAGACTTATGATAGGCCATAAATATTCTCAATATTTGATGTTAAATCGTCACTCTTTCCAATAGATGGTCTTCCTCAAAGACCATACCCGTTCCTCTAACTACGGCATTTGCAGGATTTTCTCCAATAGTGGTGGGAAGTCCTGTTTCTTCCTGGAAATGCCTGGCTAAACCCGGAATATCACCGTAGGCGCCAACCAGAACAATCCCTTTTTCCACAATATCCGCCGAAAGTTCAGGCGGCGTTTTTTGCAAGACGTTTTTTACTGCTTCAATAATGGCAGCAACAGGTTCCGACAAAGCGTTCCTGATCTCTTCTTTCGGTATGGTCAACGTTTTGTAAGTATCGTTGACCAAATTTT
>JAJDAS010000374.1 GCA_029261755.1 Nitrospinia bacterium | reverse complement strand
GCCTTTCAAAAAGATCCAACTGGTGGCTTTTTTTTATTTCCCTATCCGGGGCCATGCTTACCAAAGGTCCCGTGGGCATTTTACTGGTGATGCTGATCATCGGCCTTCACTTGACTATTTCGGGAAAGGGCCGGGAATTTTTGAACATAGGGTGGGGAAAAGGCATCCTTCTTGTTCTGCTTTTATCCTCTCCATGGTTTATCTTGCTATTCCTGAAAAACCCAGGCCTTTTTGAATACCTCGTATTTAATCAGCTTGTGGACCGCTTTTTCACCCAAACCCACGGCCGTCCCGGAAATTTCTTTTATTTCGTGCCGGTGTTTTTAGTGGGTCTACTTCCCTGGACCGTACTGCTACCAAGCTTTCTGAAAAAATATTTCACCTTGAAAAGAGACGCAGAGAATAACAACCGCTGTTTCCTGACCCTCTGGCTTTTCGCGCCTCTGGTCTTTTTCTCTTTTTCGGGGTCAAAGCTTGTTGGCTACATCCTACCTGTTTACCCTGCCGCCTCTCTTTTTATAGGTAAAATGTGGCGAGACGCCTTAGAAAGCCCAACGACAAAAGAGATTTCCCTTCGCATCTCCCTCTACGCCTACTATATCGGTTTAACTCTTCTGGCAGGCAGTTTCATCGTTTTTCTTTTTCAGATGGAGAAGTTTTCAGAATTGGCTCAATTCGACCTCACTCCCATGAGGAACACCGCATTCCTGCTTTCCTTTTTCACCATAGCAGGCATCCTGGTAACGGCACACGCCCTGAGATCCGGTTCCATGAAAATATTTTTTCCTACTCTGGCCATAGGGTCTCTTTTAGGATGTTTCGTTTTCATTTATTCCGTTTCTGCCATCGAACCGTTACTGAGCCCCACCAGCCTTTTCGCGAAAAAGATTTCCGAAAAAATCAAACCTGGGGATCGAATCATTAATTTCAAATGCCTTCTCAACGGACTCCCCTTCTACCTGGGCCAACGAGTCATTACCGTCCACGTTCAAAGGGAGACACAGTTCGAAACCAATCAAGAAGAGGTAAAACGTTATGTCATCGGCCACAAACAAGGCTTAAGAAAACTGGTGGAAACGAAGGGCGATTTTTTTCTGGTAATGAGGAAGAGGCATTTCAAGCAAGCGATGGAGATAGCCGGAAGGCCCTTGAATTTTCTGGCGGAAACCCCATCGCATTTGCTTCTTACCAATAAGGAGTGATAAATCAGGCTGAGGCAAAGGCTGAGGCAAAATAGTTACAAAAATTCTTTCCCCGTTTCTGGTTCTGTTTTTCTTAACTTGCTATACTATTGGGAATGAATATTCTTTTTTAGGAGGAGATTGAGCATGATTTATCCAGAATCTATTACCCCTTTTGATGCCATCAAAATGGCCATCGAACATGAAAAGCGATCCATGGAGTTTTATCAAAAAGCCGCCCAAAAAGCTGAAGACCCAGGCACCAAGAAGATGTTTGAGGGTATGGCTAAGGAGGAAGAGGAGCACTTGCGAACGCTGGAAGAGGAATTGGACAGGGAGTTGTATAAAGAGGATTGATTTTCAGCTCTTCATTCGTAAGACCTCATTATAAAGCTCCAGGATTTCTCTGGTGTTTCTTTCCAGGGTAAACTGTTCGGCCAGTTTTCTTGCTTCGATGCCTACCTGCTTTCTTACGGAATCGTCATATAAGTATTCGATACTTTCTGCTATTTCATCCACGTGGGAAGGCTCTTCCACCACAAAACCGTTTACCTTTGAGGTAATGGTCTCCGCTGCGCCGCTTCTAGAGGTGGTGATCACCGGGAGTCCGGTGGCCAATGCTTCCAGGTGAACATTCCCAAAAGGCTCGTACATGGTGGGGAAAACAAAGATATCGGCACATTGGAAAACCCTTTCTCTTTCCTCGATAACGCCTGTAAAAACAACTTGTTCCTTGATACCCAAACTATTGATCAATCCGGCATAAGCGTTTGCCCTCCCCTTTCCCACAACCAGCAGTTTCACTTTATCTCTTTTTAACTTCCCAAGGGCCTGAAGCAAAAACTTCACCCCTTTTCGTTCGAAGCCGGATCCCACAAAAAGCAGCAAAAGGTCATCTTTCCCAATTCCATACTCCTTCCTAAGTTTTTCTTTTGCACTAGAATCTGCAACGGGTTGGAATTTTTTTAAATCGACACCGTTATAAATCACCTGGATGTCGTCAGCGGGAACCGAATAGTGCTTCCTGATTTCTTCCTTGCCCATCTTGGAAATGGCGATGATCTTCTTATAATTCCCTTGCGAAAAAATTTTTCTTTCAAGAAAACACATCAATAAATGAAAAGGAGAAATTTTGATAGACAAACGCTTCATCCAAGAGGCGTACCGGCCACGCTGCTCCAACCACTCCTTGTGGCAACCGTCTCCTGCCCGGTAAATATCCTGCGAGAGGGTCCTTTCATTGCTTTGCACAATATCGAACCCCACTCTCTCCAGTTCAGGTTTAACGTTTAAAACAAAACTAAGGGTTTTAAAAAAAGAACCCAAAGAGAAAACGGGAATGGTATGAAAGGTAACGCCCTTCAGAGCCTCCCACTTGTTGGCCAGAATATGCACCTCGTGCCCGTTATCCACCAACCCTTTCAGGAAGTCGGAAACATGCCGCTCAGCTCCACCTTGTATGGCAAACTTTTTTCTAATTAAGGCTATTTTCATTACTCAGCTTTCTTTTTTGCAATGAGAAACAGATTGAAACCATAGCCCAGTTGATCCAGTAGAGGGCTCAAATAATTTATTGGATTAACAGCATTCTTTAAATCCCTTTTAACACCTTTCCACACTTTATTCAAACCACTGGAAGGTTGTAAAGGTTTTTGATAACCCTCCGATTTGAAATTGCTGAAAAAACCTTTTTTAGCCTTGTTGGTCGAGTGATGAATAGTTTGAAAGCCTGAACCATCCAAGAGATTGCTCAAAGATGCACTTGATAAAAAATTAAGGTGGAGCCGGATATGATACCCAATCCACGCCTCTTTCAAATAAGCGGCGTTCCTTGCGTTGGGAGTCCAGATTACCACCAAGCCCCCAGGACGAAGAACTCTGTTTATTTCCTTCAGCGTGGCAAGAGGAACTTTCACATGCTCAATGAGATCCCACAGGGTGACCACATCAAAAGAACCTTTGGAATATTCCATTTTTTCCAGGGTGTTGCAATGGACATTTTCCTGGTGGAGTTCTTCTCTGGCAAACTGGATGTAGTCGGGCATCACATCAAGCCCATGAGTTTCCCATCCACGAGACTTGGCGGCTTCCAGGAAAAAACCCGCCGCACAGCCTATATCCAGTAGCTTTCCCTGTTTCGGATAGAATTTTTCAATCAACTGCAACCTGGCTTGATAAAGCTTGTTGTAGGATTTTTTGCGGTCATTTCGTTCCTGGATATAGTCCCGCAGCAAAGACGAAGAGGTTTTTGCCCCACCCGCCAGCATATCTTGATTGTATAGCTCTTCCAAATATTCCTCGCTAGGCAGAGGATTTACAAACTCCAATTGGCAGTCAAGGCATTTCGTAACCTTTGACCCATCCCATCGTTCGCATATAATGGAAAAGCGGGTGGAATTGCAGCTTGTACAAGCTTCTAATTTTTTGGACGGCGACTCTGATCCGGTTATTTGCATAGTGGATTAAAAATTGTTAAATTCTTAGCGGGGTTTTTTTTATTAGAAAATAGGTTGTAGGCTACAGAAAATATTCGTTGCAATCAAAAAAAAATATCGCGTGGCAGCCCAAAACACGGGAAAAATTGTTTTTGGTTTTTAGCTTTGTGGTTTTTGGCCCGAAGGGTCTACACAAGACAGCCCAGGGTGGAACCCTGGGTACTAAAAGCAACCACATTATCAAGCTCTGAAAGAGCGGCACAAGCAAAGGAGGAAAGCATCTCTCAATCCTCAGCAAACCTCCTGGTCCATTTCGTCTTCAGCACAAAAAACAGAAACGCTTTCTCCCACCCCTTCAGGGCGGAAATTATTTGTTTGCCATGATTCCCAGGGCTCCACCCTGGGCTGTCATGTGCCGGTCCGTTGGACCGAAAAACGAAAACCCGGAACCTTGAGCAGTTACAAAAGTTGTTACCTATTAAGCAAAGGAAACTATATTTTGAGAAAACCTGATTTTTTTATTGTGGGTGCTCCCAAGTGCGGCACCACTACCATGGATGAACTCTTGAGGCAACACTCGGAAATATATATCCCCGAAAAAAAAGAGATTCATTTTTTTGGAACAGACTTAACTTTTACGGATAAAAGGTTTACCAGGATCTCCGAAAAGTATAATTCATGGTTTTCAAAAATAAAAAACGAAAAAAGGGTTGGAGAGTCATCCGTTTGGTATCTTTTTTCCAAGCTGGCGGCCAGGGAAATAAAAAATTATTGTGGAACCGCTTCCATCATCATTATGTTGAGAAATCCCGTAGACATGATCTATTCATTACACAGCCAGTTCTTATTTGATTGCAACGAAGAAATCACCGATTTCGAGATGGCCTTGAAAGCAGAAGACCAGAGAAAAAAAGGAAAATTGATACCAAGAATTGCTAATCCTATTGAAGGTCTATACTACAAAGAAACCGTAAATTTTACCGAGCAGATATCAAGGTATTTTGAGACATTTGGAAGAGAAAATGTCCATGTCATTATCTTAGACGACTTCAAAAACAATGCCCCAGGTATCTACAAAGAAACCCTCGAATTTTTAAAGGTAGATAACAGCTTTCAACCGGATTTCAAGGTTCTCAATCCCAATAAATACGCGAGAAATATCGCCTTGCAAAAATTTATTCGTCATCCTCCATGGGTTTATAAAAGGTTCGAGAAAGCATTCCTTCCCATCAAATTTCGGATCAAGATGAAGGAGGCCCTTGAAAAAGCCAACACTCTTTACAAGCCACGTTTTCCCATGCAACCAACACTGAAAGAGAGTTTGCAAAAGGAGTTTAAACCCGAGGTGGAACAATTGAGTGAACTCCTGGGGCGTGATTTGTCCCATTGGTGCAAGGTATAAAAAAACTTCTGTTCACTCCTCTGAACTGCTTCTTTTTCAGGCTAACTTCGGGAAAAAGCGTAGGAAACTTACCACGTTTTACCAGCAATCACATCACGGTACAACTCTTCATATTTTTCCCCCATTTTGGTATGGGAAAAATTTTGGACCACCCATTCATGGCAACGCTGTGGAGAAAGTTCGGACACTCTTTCCACTGCACGCACATACTCTTTTTTATTCTTGCAGAGAAATCCTGTGGTCCCCTCCTCGATAGTTTCTCGAAAGGGAGGAATATCGGATGTGATGACCGGAGTGCCCGACACCATGGCCTCAATAACGGAAATCCCGAAGCTCTCCCAGGAAGAAGGATAGATGAGGGCCTTCGCTCTGGATAAAAGAAAATTCTTTATATGCCCAAAGGTCTCTCCTTTATATTGGACCAAATCAGAGAGTTTCTTCCGAATTTTTTTGCAGAAAAAACGCGGATGAGCCACCGGTCCAACAACAATCAGAGGAACCTTAAGAGAACGGGCAATCTCGATGGCAAGATCCGTATTCTTCCTGGGATGGATTGCCCCCATGAAGAGGAGGTAATCTTCCTTATCCTGGGAAAAAAGATAGTCCTCCACGGCAAGCCCGTGATGAATATAGGTTTTGGAGCCATAGTCGGAAGCATCAGCCAAGGTGGGGTAAACGGTATTGGAAACTTTTTCAAAACGCTGGTTATGGTGGGTGGAAAGCGCGGGAACCTCGGGATGCCTGATCCTGAAAAGCTGGGAAAAGGTATGGTCGTGGACCACATCGGGTTTACAATTAAGGATTGCTTCATGTGAACTCTCATACGCTTCTTCCTCGGAAGCCCATAGTG
>JAJDAS010000373.1 GCA_029261755.1 Nitrospinia bacterium | reverse complement strand
GCTGCATCCTCAATAACAAAAATTCCGTGCTTTCCAGCTATCTGTAAAATTGGATCCATATCCGCCGGCAACCCAAAAAGATGAACGGGGATAATAGCCTTTGTCTTTTTTGTAATCTTGCGTTCTATCTGGCTAATATCCATTGAGTGAGTTTTTGAATCAATATCGACAAAAACAACCTTTGCGCCAGCCATGGTAATTGCTTCCGTGGTAGCAATAAAGGTATTTGGCACCGTTATAACTTCATCGCCATGTGAAATACCACATGCTAAAAGGCCTAAAAGTAAGGCGTCGGTTCCATTGCTTAAACCAACGCAAAATTTTGCTCCTGCAAACCCGGCAAATTCCTCTTCAAACATGGAAACATCTTTTCCCATGATAAAATCGCATTTTTCAAAGATTGACTTTACTACCGGGTTTATTTCACTTTTAAGCGCATTATATTGCGCTTTTAAATCCACTAATTGAATTTTATCCATAACTTCCCTTTTCTAACGGTATTGATCAGGCTCTATACAGTAGTGTTTTTATTTTTAAGAGACCTCTGGGCAGCATCTAACACTTTTACAACCCTTAAGCCATTCTCTCCATCCGTCAATGGATTTCGGTTCTCTTTTACACAATCAATAAAATGTTGGCATTCATTTCTTAATGGTTCGGAAAATTTTATTTTGGGAACTACCAGGTCACCCGAACGTAAATTTAATTGCATCTCTTTATAAATGTCAGCGTCAGAACCATTAACTCCAACTTTATCAACTCCTTTATCATATATTTTCACTTGTTCTTCAATATTTAATTCGTTATAAACAATCATTTTTTTACTGCCCACAATTACTGTTTCTCTTACCTTATGGGGATCCAACCAACTAACATGAACATGAGCCCTAATATTTCCAGGAAAGGTTAAATTTAAAAAGACAACATCTTCAATGTTTTTTTGTAAAAATGAAGCCCCCCATGCCTCAACAAATTCGGGCATTGTTCCCAAAAGATAAATTATAATTGATATATCATGAGGAGCCAGGTTCCATAAAACATTAATATCACTTCTTATAATACCCAAATTTAGTCTTCTTGAAGAAATATAGTAGATTTGCCCTAACTCGCCATTGTCAATACATTCTTTTATTTTATTAACCGCCGGATTGTATTCAAATGTGTGGCCTACCATTAATATTTTGCCGCTTTTATTGGAGATATCGACTAACTCTTCGGCTTCCGCAACATTAAAAGTGAGCGGTTTTTCTACAAAAACATGTTTACCTGCTAACAAAAACTCTTTTGCAAATCGGTAATGCGTTTCAGCAGGTGTTGCGATGAGAACAGCATCAATTGAAGAGTTTAAAAGGTCTTTATAGTTAGCTGTAGTTTGAAGCGTTGGATACTTGCTCTTCAACTGCTTCAGCCTGGAGTCCACCAAATCGCAACATAACAAAACATCAGCATCAGGTAACTCGAATAGGTTCCTAATCAAATTAGGCCCCCAATAACCGCATCCAATAATACCAACTTTAACCATACAAACCCCTTTCTTTATTAACTAATTTAGGCATTGCAACTAATTAATTTATGCATAGACTCTATACTGTACATTTATTTACTTTATTGCTCATTTTTTTGAATCTAAAATACCAACAATTCTACCTGTTATGGAATATTTTTTTGTGGAAAACTTGGTATTTTGAAAGATTTTTACCGGTTGCCCTTTGAAAAAATACTCCCCATTTCTAAGGTTAGCCATCAGGATGATGTCAACGGTCACCTTCCTGGAAAGCGGATTTTCATGCACTCTTCCATCAAAAGAGTTGTAAACTTTTGTTTTTTCGATCTTTTCTATCCTCACAATCTCAGCGACTATAGATCCATTTTCCTCAGAAACCTCCTTGTCTCCCTTCTTGATAATATGAACGAGTTCGGGATCAACATTTTTTACTTCAACTCTTACTTTCAGCTTCTTTAGCAAAGGTGGTTGTGGTGGTAGCAAAGCGTTTAGCTTATACTTTGCGGTAATGAACGAAAATTGGGAATTTGGTTTTAATTCCGAACCTTGATAAATAAAATATTTTTTAGATGGCGTACCCCTTAATTTCATTAAAACCTTTAAATCAAAATATTTCTCCAATTCTCCCTCTGGATTTTCCGGTGACCTTCCAGGCTTTAAAAAGTTACCGGTCTGTATCTTGCCTGTTATTTTAATAATTTCCGCCAGGTTGGGTTGTTTATCTCCTTCATGAATAAGGGACAGATTTTTCTCCGGTATATTAGGAAAGATTACTTCAAATTCCTTATTTACGTACTTCGTCATTTGTAAAGAAATTGGCCCTGGTGGAGGGGGGGGGATGGCAATAAAAGCTTTAGCATGATACTTTTTGGTAGAAAATTTGAATTGGGAATTCGCTTTTAATATCACACCTTGATATACAAAACGGTCTTGGTCAGCAGTCACCCGCAATCTCATTAAAACCTTTAAATCAAAAAAATTTTCCAGGTCAACCTCTGAATCTTCGGATAATCCCCCGGTCTTCAAAAAGCTCCCGGTATGCTTTTTGTCTATTATTTTAATAATTTCCGCCAAGTTGGATTGTTTATCCCCTTCTTGAATAAGGGAGAGATTTTTCTCCGGTATATTGACGAAGATCACTTCAAATTCCTTATCAATATGCTTGACCTCTTGTAAGGACATGGGTTCTGGAGGCGGTGGAGGCGGTGGAGGCGGTGGAGGCGGTGGCTGAAAAGTATAGATCTTATACCCATAATAAAACATAGGGGTCAAGCCTATTAAAAACAAGACCACCAAAAAATCAATGACATTTATTTTACCGAACAGCCTGCCCTTATCGTCTACAATTTTCAACTCTTTCGCCTTTTTAAAAAAAGGGTATTGTTATTATTACCGTCTACAATATTTGTCATTTTTTTCTTTAACTTTTGACTCATTTATAATCTCCAAACCTTCAAACCCAATTTTGCCAGTTCCAGTGGACTCAGTATGGATTTTATATCAACTACCACCCCTCCACTATTAATTTTTTCCGCAATCTCTTTGGAGGTAAGTTCTGAAAAAACCTTATGGGGAACTGCCAGGATTAGTGCATCCAGAGAGTGAACCGCCTCCCAGGGAAGCAACTCTATTCCCAGCACATTTTTCGCTTCATCAACATTAGCAATGGGATCATAAACCATAACATCCACGCCATAGGATTGGAGTTCCAAAATTATATCGATTACCCTGGTGTTTCGAAGATCCCGGCAATTTTCCTTAAAGGTCAACCCTAAAACAGCTACTCGCACATCTTTAATGGGCTTCCCGTTTGTCAACAGATATTTTATGGTTTGCTCGGCGATAAACTTACCCATGTTGTCATTCACTCGGCGGCCCGCCAGAATTACTTCAGGGTGGTATCCGACCATCTGTGCTTTATGGGTTAGATAATAGGGATCGACGCCGATACAATGACCACCCACAAGCCCTGGGCGAAATGGCAGAAAATTCCATTTTGTCCCTGCGGCTTCCAGGACCTCCATGCTATCAATATTCAATCTATCGAATATCATGGCCAGTTCATTCATTAGGGCTATGTTGAGGTCACGCTGGGTATTTTCTATAACCTTTGCAGCTTCGGCAACTTTAATGCTGGAGACAGGATGTATTCCCGCTTCAATAATGGATGAATAAAGTTCGGAAATTTTCTCAAGGGTTTCTTCAGTGTCTCCCGCCACTACCTTCACCACTGTTTCCAGTCGATGTAGCTTGTCCCCAGGGTTGATGCGTTCCGGGGAATAGCCGATATGAAAATCTTCTTTCCACTTAAAACCCGAGAGTTTTTCCAGCAATGGTATGCATATTTCTTCCGTTGTTCCAGGGTAAACAGTGGACTCATAAATAACAGTAGCCCCTTTTTTCATATGGCTTGCCACTGTTTTAGTCGCTTCCTTTAGGGGAGTCATGTTTGGAATGCGTGCTTCATCAATAGGTGTAGGTACCGCAACAATGATAAAATCCGCCTGACCTAAAACCTCAGGGTTTGCAGAAAATTCCATATGAGAAGATTCTGAAAAGTCCTCCCCGCTTACTTCTCCGGTTGGATCGCAACCCTTAAGGAAGGATTCAATTTTCTGGCTGCTGATATCAAAGCCGATTGTCACATACTTTTTCCCAAAGGCCAAGGCAAGAGGCAAACCCACATATCCAAGGCCTACTACGGCAATTTTCAAATTTTTCATTTTCCTTTAATCCAAATCAAAAGTTCAGAAGCATAAGAATCAAATTCTTCGCTGTAACAAAGATACATGTTTTATTTCTGTACTCTACCGCAATTGGTTTTCGGTATTGAAAAATTAGCTAAAGCAATTGCTAAGCATTAACTGCAACCAAAATTTGATTTTAAAAACCAAAAATCAAATTGGTTTTAGTATATACTCTACCGCAATTGGTTTTCGGTAT
>JAJDAS010000372.1 GCA_029261755.1 Nitrospinia bacterium | reverse complement strand
TTGCTAATCATTAACTGCAACCAAAATTTGATTTTAAAAACCGAAAATCAAATTGGTTTTAGTATATATACCTCCTAAACCTACAACTCGTAACTCGCAACTCGACCTCACCTCGTGCCCCAGGCCGCTAAGAGTTGAATTAATTTTTCATAATTTACCGGTTTGGAAATATAATCATCTGCGCCGGCCTCCATGCATTTTGCCCTGTCTTCCTTCATCGCCTTGGCCGTTAACGCAATGACAGGGATATGCTTAAGCTTTCCGTCTGCTTTTATTTTTCTGGTGGCTTCGTATCCGTCCATGACCGGCATCATGATATCCATGAGAATCAAATCCACATTGGTGTTATTGTTCAACTCATCAATGGCCTTTTGGCCGTTCATGGCCGCCAGAGTGTGAGCGCCTTGTTCCTCTAAAACAGAGGTGAGCACAAAGATGTTCTTTGTGTCGTCATCCACGAGGAGTATGGTTTTGCCTTCCAGTTGTTTTTCCTTAATTGATAATTCATCCCGTTTGTGATGCTCTTCATGGACATCGCTTAAAAAGAGCGAAAGTTCCTCTTTTAATCTAATATCCGAATGAACGGTTTTGGCAATGATGCTTTTCGAGTATTGTTTTAATACATTTTCTTCTTCTTGAGTAAGGTCCCTGGCGGTATAAATGATTATTGGGACTGCCAGTTCATTTTCCTTAATGTGCCGGCACAGTTCAAAACCGTTTCCATCCTTTAGGCCCAGGTCCACAACAACCGCATCATAAGTTTCCTTTTTTAGCTCTTGTAAGGCCTCGGAAAGACTTGATGTCCCTTTCGTTTTAACCACGTCGTCTTGAATAAGCTCTATTATTGCCTCTCTTTGGGCCTCATCGTCTTCAACCACAAGTACGTCCTTATGTTTCTTGTCCGAGATATCTACGATTCCTTTCAGAATTTCCATCAAATTTTCCTGTTTCACCGGTTTTCTGGCAAATCCCATGGCGCCTGATTTTATAAGGGATGGATCGAACTCCAGGCCGGAAATAATGTGGACCGGTATGTCCCGCGTCTTTGGCGATGTTTTCAAGGTTTTTAGGACTTCCGCGCCATTCACATCCGGGAGGGCCAGGTCCAGCACAATGCCCGAAGGCAGGTATTCATTAGCCAGCGCTATTCCATCATTCCCGGTCAGAGCTATGAGCGATTTAAAACCCGCCTCCTGGCTGGTGATTTGCAGGACTTCACAAAACCGCCTGTCATCTTCTATGACGAGGATCACCTTATCGGATTTTTTGATGGAGTTCCTGTCATCTACTACAGGAGTTCCTTTCTTAAACCTGTCGGTTTGCAGGGATTCTCCCCTCTCAATTTTTAAGGGTTCCCCAGGATTGGTTTCCAAAGATTTAACCTGGCCGGATGTCTCCAGGGCTAGAGGCAAGAGGAGGGTAAACTCGCTTCCTTTTTCCGGCTCGCTTTTCAGGTCTATTTCACCTTTAAAAAGTTTGGCATATTCACGGCAGATGGAGAGTCCCAGGCCGGTCCCGCCATAACCTCTGCTGGTGGAGCCGTCCACTTGGTGAAAGGCATCAAAGATCAATTTCTGTTTGTCTTTCGGTATTCCTATGCCGGTATCGGCCACCGATATTTTTACGGGCCTATCCGGGTCTTCGCTATTGGTTATCTTCAATTCCACCGACCCATCTTTGGTAAATTTAAAGGAGTTTGAGAGTAAATTCCTCACCAGCTGGGACAGTTTTTCTTCATCACATCTCATTGTGGTTTTCAGGTCATCCTGGACCTTAAATTCCAGGCCCCTCTCCTGGGCTTCATGTTCAAACATATCCCACATCTTGCTTATGAGGAGGCTCGAGGAAAACTCTACTACATTCAGCGTCATCTTCCCGGATTCCACCTTGCTGAGGTCCAGGATATCGCCAATGAGCGTTAGCAATTCATTCCCGGAAGAGTGAACGACGCCCAACTTTTTAACATCTTCAGGGGTCAGGTTCCCTGCTTTATTCCGGCTCAAAACCTTTGAAAGAAGGATAATGGAATTAAGGGGCGTCCGTAATTCATGGGACATATTGGCCAGGAACTCCGATTTATATTTGTTGGAAAGTTCCAGGTCCCTTGCCCTTTGGTCAATTTCGTATTGGGCTTTAACAAGGCCCTCGTTTTTTTCTTTTAGTTCAACGGTTTGCTCCTCCAACTGCTGCCGCTGCTCTTCCATTTGAGTATTTGCCTCCTCCAGTTCTTCCCTTTGAACTTGCAGTTCCTCATTGGCGGCCTGGGATGATTCCAGGAGTTCCTTAATCCGGCCCGTTTGTGAAGTTGAATAGAGATGGACAGCGATAACGCTCAGTGATGTGCTTAGGAATTCCTGTTTCAGTGGATCGAACAGCTCATGGGAGGCCAGTTCCATAACGCCGTATAGTTCGTCCTCATAAATAAAGGGACAGGTGTAAGAATTAAGAGGGGGCTCACTGGTTGTGCCGGTAGTAATAGTGGCCTGTTCCCTTTTAATGTTTTTTAAGAGGATAGGGGACCTCTGAAGACCTACCTGTCCCACCACACCCTCGCCCAGCTTGAATCGGTTGGCCAGCTCTTCTCTTTCCACAAAGGCGTAAGAGGCATACTGCTTTAAAGTCTCTTCCTTGCTGTCATAAATATAAAGGACACCCATGGCGGACCCGGTATACTTTGCGACAAAAACCAGGGCCTTCCTGGCCATTTCGGTTACACCCAAATCACCCATCAATTCATTCTTTAGGTCATTCAACCCGTCTTTAAGCCAGTTTTGTTCTTCGTTTAACCGCCTGTTTTTACTTAAGGTTCCGGTCATGGTTTGAAGGGCCACGCCTAACTCGTCCTTTTCGCCTCGCGGAGTTACGGTGGTGGAGTAATCTCCCAATGCAACGGCGTTGGCCTGTTTTACCACCTCCCGCAGATTGTTAATCATCTGCTTGATGGCGACTCCTAAGGCGTCTGCTTCGCTCTTAAGCTCTATCTCCTTCGTGAAGTCGCCCACGGAGACGGCCTGGGCTATTTCCGTAATTTGCCGCAGGTTTTTTGTCATCCGGTTTATGGCCTTGCCCAAGATGTCTTCCTGGCTCCGGAAGTCAATGCCTTTTGTATAGTCACCCAGTGAAACGGCCTGGGCTATTTCCGTGACCTCTTTCAAGGTCTTAGTCATATTGTTCAGCGCTTTGCCCAATTCATCTTTTTCCGAAAGGAGTTTGACATCCTTGGAATAATCGCCCTGCGCAATGGCGTTGGCATGGCCAATGGTTGCCTTGACATTTTGAAGCAGTTGTCCGGAGGAGGTAAGCATAAGACCTATCTCATCACTCTCTTTATAGACAATTTTTTCTTCGAGTATTTCCCCTCGGGACAGCATTTGCATCTGGCGCGTCACAAAGAGTAGAGGAGGCAATATTTTGTTGATGAATTTTTTGGATAGAAAGAAGACCAGAATCAAAACGGAAATGAGTATTGCAAAAAAGATAACTTTAAAATTGTGCAATTTGGTTAAGGCGGATTTTTCATTCACAGAGCCATAGAGGGTCCAGTAGAGGTCCGTGTTACCTTCCAGGGGATAAATACGCTTGAAACTGGTAAGAATCCCGCTTTTTAAGATGGAGCCTTCGGATTTGTTTTGAGCCAGAGAAAATAATCTGGGAAAGGCTTCTTTAAAAGAAGCAGTATGCCCTAATTGAAAACCCCATAGCTTGTCTTTGTCTTCGTGATATAGAAAATGCCCTTCTTTATTTACTAGATATTTGTGGCCGGTGGAGCCGCCCATGTCCTCTTTGGCAACCAATTTCAGAAATTCATCAGCGTAAACATTAAGGATGACAATCCCCCTGGTTATTTTGTTCTCGTCTATGAGCGGAGTGGCGTATCGAATCACCGGGACATAGGGTTTTTCTATCTTTCCCATTTCCATATTCAGACTTAGCTCGGATACGTAAATTTCATTTCTCTTCAGCTTCATGGCTTCCAGAAAATATGGCTTGTCGCTCCTGTCCTGCATTTGAGTGTGGCCTGTTACCGAAACCCTGCCGCTGATTTTTTCGAAATTGATGCGTATCTTTTCATGGCCGTACTTATCGATTACCCGAAGCTTCATGTAAAACTGTTTTGATTCCAGGAAGGAGTAAAAGCCGTTGATGGTCCCTTTTTCCCATCTCTTGATTTTCTTTTTTTCTCCCACGTCATCCCATTGCAGATACTTCCACAGGGTATAATCATTGGCAACATAGATAAGGTCTTTTGGTATTTGATCCAGGAAACCTGCTATATCGTCGGAGAGTGCTTGGACCTTTTCTTCCTCCGTCTTCAAAGTATTTTCCATATAAGCGTTGGAGGCGCTTTTATAGCCGTAGTACCCTACGATGGAAATGGGAATGACGGTGATCACCACAAAAATCAGGGCAATCTTTTTCTTGATACTGTTTTTGAAGTCAAACATAATATTAGCTCCCAAGCAAAGATGTTAAATTCAAAACAATAGAACACGGATGACACGGATGACGCGGATTTAAAACAAAAAAACTAAACTAGGAAATAAAACGACTATTAAATTGTTTTTCTTTATGCAGCATTTTCTCTCATTATTTTTTAGTTTTTATCAGTGTAAATCCGTGTCATCCGTGTTCTATAATGTTTAACTTCTGATCATTGGTAAATATTTTTCTTTTGAATTCAGCCTTTTTCCCAAAATTTAATAAAAGACCTACTTCTATTTTTGTTGCCTTCAGATAATTGATTAATTGAATTTCATGATCCTCGCAAAGACTTTTAGCGGCTTTTAACTCTACTATAACCATGTCCTCTACTAAGAGATCAGCGAAATAATCTCCTACTTCTTCACTTTCATAATGTACTTTGATGTTTTTCTGTTGGTATACAAAGCATCCTATTTTACGGAGTTCAATTGCCATAGCATTTTCATAAACCTTCTCTAAAAACCCGAAACCAAGGGTGTTGTTTACCTTATAAAAAGCTTTGATGATTTTATCCGTTTTTTCTTTATGTAACATATTTCTCTCCTTTTTTTTTGTTTGTATCCGTGTAAATCCGCGTAATCCGTGTCATCCGTGTTCCATAAAGAACCCTAATAAAGCGATTTAATTAGTTTCATTTTCCTGAGCGCCCAACCAAAAATCTGTTGGACATCACCAGGGACCTTCCCTTCATAATGTTTTGCCGGAGGGGTCATGGCATGTTTTAAACCAATATGGGCCTTGACCACCTGTAATTCCGCCAACATCATTTCCGCTAAATCAAAGACCTCCGTGGGGGTTATTTTCTCTGCTTTTAAATGGGAAAAATCGGTGGGTTCTATGCCTGCTTTCCTTTGCAAGCGTTGAATTCCCTCCAAGAGAGTGAACCCCGTATGGAAGGTATCGGCAGGCTTGGCGGCTTTATTCTTGGTAGGCGGAATAGTATCGTCCTTGATATCCAGGGCATTAATAATGGTTACCACGTCTTCAAGAACTCTCATGCTTTGGGCAAAGACGAAGGAGGGAGTGAAACTTGCGCCATTAATGAGATCTAAATGGTGGGATATATAATTAATTTTATTAAAAACGTCGGAAGGTGTTTTTCCCGCAAATTTTTTCAATTTCCCCCGTTGCTCCTTAATGTCGAGCCTGAATTTTACTATCTCCAGTTCCAGTAAAATGCGCCTTGTCTGTTCATACACGAGAACAGGGTTGATCTCCTTTACAGGCTCCAGGGAATTGACGGCAATAATGGGAAGGCCGCTCTTTTCCCTGAGAATGTTTATTTTTACCAGGATGTCATAAGTTTCCTGCCATACGTGTCGGGGCTTTAAATTGCTTTTTACTTCTTCGACCTCCACAGAACCGGTGACGTTAAAATGCTTTTTTAAAATCTCAATCTCTTCCGTGATCTGGACGGCCTGGGCAAAGACATCCGACGGGGTCACTTTTTCCACTGCATCGCAAAGGGACGGAAGCGCCCATGCCAAGAAAACAATTCCTACACTTAAAATTTTAAGGCTAAACCATTTCATGATTATATTCCTGATGATTGATGAATGATGATTGATGATTGATGATTGATGATTGATGATTGATGATTGATGATTGATGATTGATGATTGATGATTGATGATTGATGATTTACGAATGATGATTGATGATTGAAAAAAATCTCTTTTTTCACTCCTCCTTCGACATTCGTCAATCATCATTCAACATTAATACTTCCTTTCCTGTCCCAGCTTTCCCAACAAACTGTTTACTTCTTTTTTCAACTTCACCATATCCAGTTCCCGGCCCACGGTGAGCTTTTGGAATTTTTCCAGGCGCTTATTTTTCACTTTTAAATCTTGATAAGCCTTTTCCAATTCCTGGTTTTCCTGTTTGCGTTCGGTAATATCAATGAGAACACCCCGTAGTTGCTTCGGTCTGTTGTCATCAGATATAACTTCCACCATATCCCTAACCCATATGTAACTTCCGTCAGCAACACGCATACGATACTCAAATTCATGGTCCTCACATTTTTCCGTGGCGCTGGCGCAATATTCGGTTGCAAATTTCTGGTCGTCCGGGTGAATGTGAGAGCGCCAAAACCCCTTTTCATACCATTCTTCCGGTGAGTATCCCGTAATTTCTTGCGATCGCCCGCTGACAAAAGTAAAACAGTCCGATGAAGGTTCGTATTCCCACGCGATCAATCGCGAACCTTCCAGCAAGGTGCGGAATCTTTCTTCACTGATTCGAAGATCATCCTCCGCCTTCTTTTTTTGGCTGATATCACGGCAGGTACCTGTAAAATAAATATCACCGTGGATTATAAAGTTATTCACCGTCAGCTCAATGGGGAACAGCTCCCCGTTCTTACGCAGTCCCTCAAGTTCCACAATTTCCCCAAGTATCTTTTTCTCCCCGGTTTCCAGAAAACGTTTAAAGCCGGATCGGTGGTCATCACGATAATGTTCCGGTATCAGTTGAATCAGGTCCAAACCCAACAGTTCCCCTTCCTCATAGCCGAAAATCTCCAGTGCCTTCCGGTTGGTTTCTGCTATCTTTCCTTTCCCATCGGCAATGATTATTCCCTCAAAAGAAGTGGCATGCACCAGACGGTATTTTTCCTCGTTTTCTTTCAACTCCTCTTCAGCAATTTTTCTTCTTAACCTGGCGTGGGCCAAAAACCAGGAAGCGATGGCCGACAATATAATAAGGAGGCCTATCGTCCATAAAAAGATATTTTGCAAGTTTTGTAGTTTACTTGGAATGACATCCTGTTTAGCATGGGAGACCACCTTCCAAAAATAGTCTTTGGGTTCAAGCAATGATGAGCTTGGAGCAAAAGCCATACCTGAACCCACGCTTGACTTCCAGCTTTCTAAGACAGGGTAAAGGGTTTGGAAAGTAAATAACCCTTGCTCATTATGAAACTGGCCGGATTCGGAGGATAAGATTTTCCTCCATACATCAGGGTAAGTTTGAGCAAAACTTCGCTGATCTTTCACATCAAACATGAAGCTCCATTCGTCTTCCCGATTCGGGGCATAAAGCCAGAAACCGGAGGCATTGAGAAGCATGGCATCACCTGGAGAGTGGTGTGAGATTTTCCTCAGTTTTTCAATAATCCTTTCTCCCAGGTAATTGAGAAGGATGATGCCTCGTTTTCGGCCCTCTTTATCAAAGAGCGGAGTTCCGAAGCGAATCATAGGTTTCAGAGGCTCTTCAATCTTTCCGTTTTCTATATTCAGGTCAAAAGGTGAGAGGAAGATAGCGCCTCTTTCTAACAGGAAGGTATCTTTGAAATAGTATCGTTTCCCCTTATTTTGAAGATTTTCTTCAGGAACAATATAGGGAGTGCCTCGATTATAGTTGATCCTGGTAACCTCCATTCCTGTTTCATCCAGGAATCGGACTTGATCATAGATCTTCTTTTTTATACAAAAATCCAAGAACTCCCGTGCAAGTTCCTCTTTATGAGCAGACTCACCGGTTTCAAACCACTCAGCCAGTTCATTTTGGGTGGACAGAAACAAAAGGTCCGACACAATGAAATCAAAGTCCTGAACTATGCTTTCAATTTGAAGCTGCACATCTTCAACGGCATCGGCCTCAAAAAAAGAGAGTTCCTTCCTGGCTCCAAGAAAGTCCGTATACAAAAATACGGCGCCGCTGTATCCCAACAGGACCAGCAGAGGAAAGAAAATAATTATAAAACTCTTCCATAGCTCTTTATGCAATTTTCGTTTTTTTGGCTTCATCGGTTTTGCCTTGTTTTTTTTAAGGCCGTTTACCCAGTTAGTATTTCTCCGGCTGCCCCGATCTTTCCAAGAGAGCATTGACCTCTTCTTTTAATTTTACCATTTCCAATTCCCTTCCAATAGTCAGTTTATGAAATTTTTCCAGGCGGCCACTTTTGTCTTTTAGAGTTATGAAAGTTTCCTTTAACTTACTATGGGCTTCCTTTAGTTCGGTAACATCCTCTTTGACGGCGATAAAATGAGTGATTTCTCCATATTTATTTTTAATTGAGGAAATGGAGGAAGATTCCCAGTAGAGTTCGCCGTTTTTCTTTTTATTACATAGCGTTCCCCTCCACTCTTGACTCGAAGTGATGGTTTGCCACAATCTCTTATACTCTTCCGGGGGTGTTTCCCCGGACTTCAGTATACTAGGATTTTCCCCTATGGCCTCTTCGAAGGTATAGCCGGTAATTTCCGTGAATTTGGGATTCACATATTCGATTTTTCCCTGGGTATCTGTGATGACCACCACACTGGGGCTCTGTTTAACAGCCTGCGATAATTTACGGAGTTGCTCCTCTATTTCTTTCCGGCGTTCCTCGTTCCTGTATGACTCTATAATGTTCGCGCATGTGACAAGAAATGGCTTCAGGTAATCCACAATTTTTTCATCATAACCTCCAGGCCTGTTGGCGATTCCTACCATTCCTAACATTTTTTTGTCTCGAGAAAATGGCAGCCCCAAAAAAGCATTCAGATGAGGGTGCCCCTCCGGAAGCCCCCCTCTCCGAGGGTCGTTGGACGGATCGTTGGAAATAACCGGTTTTCCTGTTGTGATCACCGCGCCAAAAAGAGTTTTGAGGTTTTTAAATTCCATCCCGTGAGGAGAGCCTTCTTTAAAAAATATGTTTGTTTCTTCGCTCCAGGAAATATTTGTTAAAGTCTGAGTTTTAAGATATGGATTTCCGTCGGGCTCGTAAAGGATCTCTCCAATGAAGCCGTATTCGCTATTGGTTAGGGACAGCAGGTTGTTAAGAAGTGCATCAAAGGAATGGCGAGGATTTGCCTCCAAAATGAATCCGGATTGTATTTTGTATATCACTTCCAGTAGTTTTGCCGACTCCACACTCTCTTTTTCTGCAACAAACCGTTTTTCCCGTTCTTCTTCCTTTTCCATGTGAAGTACTTCGAAGAGATAGGCATTTTTCAAGGGCGCCCCCGCAAGGTTGGAGATTACTTCACAGAACCGTATCTCGCGTTCATTAAACTGCTCTTCTTTTCTGGAGGTGCGGAGAACCAGGGTGCCGATGAGGGTATCTTTGAAAGAGACTGGAAAGGCCATGATGGATTTTATGTCTATCAGGTTCAGCACGTCCCGTACGTTAGAAAGGATCGGGTCCGTGTAAACGTCGTTAATGATCACCGGTGTTCCGGTTTCCATTATCTCCTGAATTTCCGGGTATTTATCTAAGTTGATTTCCAGTTGCTTGATTTTTTTTGAATCATGAGAAGCCATGACCACTCCCGTTTTATTCAAGGGATCCACGTAAATAATGGAGCAGCGTTTGACCTCTATAACCTCAGCGATTTTTAAAACAATGGTGTACAGGGTGTCATGAGGGTCCATGGTAGAGGCCAAAGATTGGGACACATTGAGCAGCGCAGACTTCTCCTCTTCTTCCTGTTTTACCGTATCATAAAGCTCTTTCATGGTAAGGTGGGATTTCACGCGGGCTAGCAGTTCAGGAATTTGAAAAGGCTTCGTCACGTAGTCATTGGCGCCGGCGGAAAGACCTTTAACCGTATCTTCCGTATCTGCGAGGCCGGTCATCATGATGATGGGAATGGACTTGTATAGGGGAGCGGATTTCAGGGAGCGGCAGACTTCGATGCCGTCCATACCGGGAAGCATAATATCCAGGAGAATGAGATCCGGCAGGGCTGACCGTGCTTGTTCCAAGCCCGATTCTCCATCACCAGCGGAAAGGACTTCGTAGCCTTCCTCTTCCAGGACATACCTCATGGCCTTGGTAATTTTTTCGTCATCTTCAACTAACAGGATTTTTTTCATTCAGCCTCTCCTTCTGTGGTTTGGTATTTTTACTCTACAAGCCATAATTAATAAATCTCTATGGCACTTCCAAAAACTCACTTTTTCAAAGAAACCTACCACTAATTCCCCCTTTGTTAAGGGGGTTAGGGGGATGTAAAGGGAGTTTTTGGAAGTGCCTTCTGATAAACGTTATCCTATATACCTTCTTACCCGGGGAATGAAGTCAAACACTTCAATGGGTTTATTTGCAAAGTCGTTTGCTCCAAGCCGGAAGACCTCTTCCCTGGTTTTTTTTTCCTCATCGGATGTAAGAACTATCACTGGAATATCTTTAATGGAAAGATTCATTCTGATATTCTCCAGCAGTTGGAAACCGTTGAGGATCGGCATATTAATATCCGTTATGATGAGATGGATTTTTGACTTTGCTAAAAAATCCAGCGCCTCTTTACCATTTTCTGCTTCAAAAATTTCCACATCATAGGGTTGAAGAATTTTCCGCAAAAGAACACGCATTAGCTTGCTATCATCAACCAGCAAAATTGCCGGGTGTACAAATGGAAGCCGCGCGTAAAAAATGCTCCCTTTGCCGGGCTCGGAATCCAACTCAAGGCTCCCGCCATGAGCCGCCATAATGTCATGGCATAAAGGAAGACCCAGCCCGGTACCTTTTTCCCCTGCCGTTCCAACGGTTGAGGTATGTTGTTCATATTGAAACAAAGTCGCATGACGGCTTTGCGCGATTCCGGTTCCTGTGTCTTTTACCGCTACCGTTGATCCATTCCCGGGAGGGGTAAACAGGGTAACGGAGTCCCCTTTTTTGCAAAACTTTATGGCGTTGGTTACCAGGTTTTGAATCACCTGAGAGAAGAGATCCGGGTCTGCGTATATTCTGGTCCCTTTAGGTATGCCACAGGAGAGGTTTATCTCTTTTTGTTGGGCTTGAGCTTTAAAGTTAACTGTCATGGATGCGGCTACAAAGTGGGCATCAATGAAATTCGGCATCGGCCGTATCTTACCTGTTTTTAATCGGCCGATATCCAGCAGTTCCTGGATCATTTCCAGAAGACCTCTTCCTTGTTTATACACCCTTTCAAACATACTTTGGTGTTTATCGGAAAGGGCTGGATCCGTATCATCCATGATGAGCTTCATAAATCCGAGGATAGTGGAGAAGGGGGATTTGAGATCATGCGCCACGAGGGAAATGAATTTGTCCTTTAGCTCGTTTGCGTTTTCTGCAACGCTCTTTGCTTCTCTCAGCTCCCTTTCTGTTTGGTGCTTATAAAGGGCTGTTTCGATGGTGGTATGCAGTTCTTTTTCTTCAAAGGGCTTGATCATGTACCCGAAGGGTTCGGTTTTTTTGGCACGATCCAATATTTCATCATCTGCGAAAGCGGTTAAGTATATGACGGGTATATTCTTACGAGCACGTATCTGTTTAGCAGCTTCAACACCATCCATTTTGCCCCGAAGCATAATATCCATAAGAATTAAATCCGGGGAATCTTCTGCCGCCTTTTTAACAGCATCCTCACCTGTTTGCACGATTGCAGGAACCGAATAGTTCAGTCTATTCAAGGTGTACTTTATATCTTCGGCTACAATTGCTTCGTCTTCGACAATTAATACTTTTATCTTATTCATAATTTTGCTTGTTTAAATGTTGTCAATAATGTGTTATTTGAGCAGAGAGCTGAATCCATGCTCTAAACTATCAAAAGCTTTAATCTTAAAAATGTGTTCTTGAACGTTTTCTGAAGGAACCCTAAAGCCGTTTCCAGGTATGACGTTCATTCGTTTCGCAATTTTCATAACGGTGGACTGCATGCCGCAAAGACCGATATGTTTAATATGATCATTATCGAGAGCTGCTCCTAAATCACCGAAGAAGGTGGAAGTTACCACATTAAAAGGGGACAGGTCGATTAAGATATAAATTTAACCAAGTTATCCCTTATGGTTTCGAGTTCTCCTCTATTGCTTTCTATGCTATCCCCTGTTCCAAGGACTACCAAATAACCGAAGAAATTTTTCTTTTTCATCATTTAGTCCCTCCCAAAGTTTTTTGCAATTCCTCTAAATGCCTAATAACGACCTTTGATGTTTCCTCCAGCTGAGCCATCAAATCCTCTGCTCTTTCCTTTTCACCCGAGTTATAAAGCTCCGCCATTTTTTTTCCAATGTTGTGAATTTGTTGGTGTGGAGCGTCTAGGCTCTGGAAAGTATGGTTGCTCCTGCAGGCTTCCATCCCCCTGGAGTAGTACCATTGCCCAAGCCTGCACTCCTTGTGGGATGCAAGCTCCGCCGGATCAATCCTTTCAATGCCGGCCAGCATGTTATGGAGCCTCTGCACCCATAACCTGTGATCTCCCTTGGTAAGGTGAATTAGCTCAGCGTCTGAGTATTCCACTTTGAAAATCGCCACCCTCTTTTTTAATTCTTCAGCCGCTCCTGTCACCTGTTGCACCACTTTGATATCTTCCTGTGAAGAGGTCTCGGTTTCTTTGGCAATCCGGCATATCTGATGTATATTTCTTGAGATTTCATCCGCTGCGGCTGTCTGCTCCTCTGCAGCAGTGGCAATTTGAGTGATTCGTTCATCCACCATGCTTACGTTTGACTTCGCCTTGAGGAAAGAGCTGGTTACTTTGTCCATATAAATTACAGCCTCTTCAGAGCTGTGCTGTATATCATTGACTATTGTCGTGATCTTTGCAGCGGCGCTTGCTGTCTTTTCTGCGAGCTTTCTCACCTCTTCTGCAACAACTCCAAAACCCTTTCCGTGTTTTCCGGCATTTGCCGCCTCTATTCCGGCATTGACAGCAAGCAAATCGGTCTTGCTGGCTATGTCGTTGATAAAACTCATTACCTCTCCTATTTTTTTGCTGTTTTCCCCCTGTTTGAAGACTATGGAAGATGTCTCTTCCACGACCTTGGCGTTTTCGTCCACCATGGTATGAGTTTGTTGGGATAAATTACTGGCTTCGGCAGAAGACTGCGCTATCTCTTGGATGGTGGCCGTCATCTCTTCCGTGGCGGACGCCACGCCGTCTGATTGTGAGGCCTGTTCCTTAGCCCCTTTGACCGTCATTTCGCTTTCAAATGAGAGGGAGGAACCTAACACTGCCAGCTCTGACGCACTCTTGACGACCTGCTTAATTACACTGTTCAAATCCCGATCCAATTTCATGATGGCCGAGGCCAAAAGCCCCATTTCATCTTTACTTTTATAATCGATACTTACCATAAGGTTGCCATTGGCGATTTCCATGGATTTTTCCTTGATCTTATCCAACGGCCTGTTAATAAAATAATGGATCATCAGGTGAACCAAAATAACCATTAAAAGAATGCAGATTCCAATGCTCACAATACTTTTTTGCGCGTTGGACTCGAAAGTATTTATCGATTTATCAATGGGCAAAATAACTTCCAGAACGCCCCGTACATTCCCAAGCTCCCAGTCGGATTTGGGAGTCAATGGGTGGGAATTGTGACAGTTTACACAGGCTTCCGCCGACATAACGTCTGCAGTGGCATATCGCAGGGAGGGACGGCCTTTGTAGTTTTCTATTTTCCAGAATTTTTTTTGAGGGGCGCCTTCCAGGAACTTTAATGCATCTTCTTCAAAATGATCCTGCGCCCCTCCATCCTCGCGAAAGGGAAAGGGAAACCGGCTATAAAGGCGTAACCGGTAATCGGATTCTTGGGAAAAGATAGAGTTTAATTCATGGACCAGCGTGGCGGGCAAGGGGATAGCGGACGGTTTTTCTCCATAGTCAAAAGTGACTTCCAACCCACTTGTCTTGGCCGCTTTGACCACGTTTGTGGTGTAATAACTACGCAACACCATTATTTGTTTGCTTATTTTCTCCGCGTTTTCCAAAGCAGTTTTCTCCAGTAGTTTCATGGATAGGTGAACCTGAAGAAAATAGACCAGTACTGAAAACAAGATTCCCACAATTAATATGGGTAGGCTGACTTTCCATTTGCAGCTCAAATTGATCCATTTTTCTCTCATGTTTTAGCCCCTTATGGTTATGCTAATTCGTTATTCAATGGTTTGCTGATTGTTAATAACAGCGTGTGACGCCCAGGCCAAGTTTCAATTTATGGATGGGGTATCTTTCCATAGATGGCCTGGGAGCGCACCGCTCACTTGCTAATTGTACAGTGTGGGATGCTTCATGATTTCCACATGTCCCAGTTATCGATTACTTGCCACTTGAGCATTTTCTTTAAAAGAATGAAAAATTAAATCAGCCATGGATTTTTTAAAGCACGGGTCGAATGACTCCTGGTCGAAAGAAAACCCAGCGCAGGGTAACTGAACGCTTTCTTCCCAACGTCGTGCCCAGACGGTCCTGGCGGCACATTTTGTGGGCTTTTCCGAGAGGTCCATAATTTCTAAGCTCACTCTTTCTCCTGGCTTAGGAGGATCACAGGTGTGCACTAAAGATCCATTGTGACAAAGATTCATGATGTTGCCGAGGTTCCATGAGTCGCCTCCTTGCTTAAATATCTTGACTCTAAAAGGAACTGCAATTCGGATGGTATTCCGTTTGAAAGCAGAATTAAACCAGGAGGAGTCACCACTGGATATGGCGTTAACCGCCTCGCTAAGGGAAACCCCTTTGTTTCGGCCTATATCCATTGCCACAGCGGAGCCATTGGATGAAATGTTGCATCGCAGCACAGGCCAATGCAAATTCAAATTATAGATAGGAATCATATTTTTAGTCCCGATCCGCATTCCGCTGACAATGTCTACCAGAACTCCGGCAGGGGGTCTCTCGATAATGCTTTGAATCAAAAGATCGGGAACGCTAACAAAAAGGATTTCTTGTGATAGCTTGGCAACGCTTTGTTGGTATTTGGCTTGCCGGCCTTTGAGGCAAAAGAAAATGAATGGTCTCTTGCTGTGTTTTTTCGTAGTCATTTTTTTCTCCGAAGCTATAATTATTTTTTTATTTCTCTGCCCATTATTCAAAAACAGATATTAGTCATCATGTAAGCCCTTACTTAAAACCGATATAAGTTTTTCACACTCCTGGTCATCTAAATGGCGATGAACTTTTGTAAATAATTTTCCTTCTGAAATAAACCTTTGAAACTTTTCCCTAAGATTTGCTTTGTCTTCTCCGTTAAGATTATTCAATAAGGTCTTAAGAATTTCTCTGTCCAAACGAACCAGTTTTTTTATTTTTTCATCCGATTCAATGGCATCCCAATCGATTTGGCCGTCCGGTTTTTTATGGGCGTTGATGATTTGCTGGGATAAAACTCTGCTTTCTTCCATTAAACCGTAACCCACCATATTATTAATTGCGGCAACAAGGTCCACGATGATTTGACGTGGAATCTGGTCGGAAGTAATTTGCAGGCTGTTCGCAAGAATTTTTTCCACTGGCTTCAGCAGGAATCTTTCATAGTGGTACTGTCTTTGGCTTTTTTTTGCCTCTTCTTCTATTTGTTCAAGCTCCTTTCCATGTTGGTTTTCCACCTCTTCACAGCACTTATTGAATACTTGCGATATCAAGCTTTTATTTCCCGCAGTAACGTATTTATACATTTTATTTGAGGTTAGCTTTCTTATTATTAGTAGTTTTTCAGGTGGGCATTCAATTCCAGCTTCACTAAAGGCGCTGATAAGGCTCTCCCTAAAAACACTACCGCAAAGCGCGGTTTTTACTTTCTCGTAAATTCCGGAAGCTAGTTTTTCACAGTTTTTTTCACTGGGTACGATATTGTATTGAGTTTGTTTTATTTCTCTTAGATCTTCTTTTGATTCCATGTCAATAAATCTCCATCAATTGAATGGTTCCTTGTTTTTTCTCTTTTCCTTTATAGCTAATAGGATGGCCCTTTCCACCTTAGCGGACTTCACCTAACCCCCAACTCCTCAAAAGCCGTCTGAATTTGATTTTGCTCTAAAGGCTTAACGAGATACTTGAGTTTGAATCCCAATTCTTTGGCCAATAATTCTGCTGATTCTACCTCCTCTTTTTGGCACTCGGCCGTAATCATGACCACCGGAACCTTGAAATCCGGGTGGCTTATAGACATTTCTTTCATAAACATATCACCATTCATGATAGGGAGATGCAGGTCCAGTAAAATTGCATCGAAATCCTTCCGCTCTTGAAGGATTTCCAGGGCCTCGACCCCATTTTCAGCGTTAGAAAATTCATTATCCGGGAACATTGCCTGGACAAGAAACTGAATATTGTCATCATCTTCCACCAGCAAGATTTTTAGCTTTTTCTTAGTTTTTCCCTCACCGAATTCAAAAACATGTTTCTTGCTGATGCTTAGTATTTCATCGACCTTTTGCATAAGGTTCTCCTCCAAAAAAGGTTTCTTTACGATTCCCTCTAGATCCATTGCCTCCGGCAGTTTTACTATGTCTTCTTCCATGCGGCCGGAAATAACGAGTATTGGTATTCTTCGTTCAAGTTTACGAATCTCATCGATCAGTTTTGGACTATTCACTACCTCCATCATAGGATCGGCTATGACCAGGGAAACTCGGTCAGGAGTAGCTTCATTGCTCAAAATAATGTCCATGGCGACGCGTCCGTTGGGGGCGGTTGTGACTATGTAGCCTTTTGAACGAAGTAAATGCCCCAGGGACACGCGTATGCTTTTATCGTTGTCAGCTATTAATATGACCTTATTCATATTCGTTTCTCATTATTAAATTTTTTGTAACAATTTAGCCCTTTTAAACAATGGCACCATTCACTGGTGAATTGCCCGATCATAGGCCCGGAGGGCCGAAAGCGTATAGCCGGGGGCAGCGCCCCATATGCGCTAACTTAAGAAATCTATAATAATGGGCTGATTAATCCTACTTGGCTCATACGACTTCTGGGTCGTTCTGCAAGATCTTCTCTTATAATATGCCAATTTTC
>JAJDAS010000371.1 GCA_029261755.1 Nitrospinia bacterium | reverse complement strand
CGAAGGCAATGTCATTGACTTAAAAAAAATGCCGGCCCAAGTACTTGATTTTGTCCCGTAGGGACGAATGATAATAGCCCAGCGATAAATCGCTGGGCTACTTTCACATGCCCCTACCGGGGCGGGAAAATTTTATTCCCCTTAAGCCAATGACATTGCCTTCGCAAAGAGGGGAAAATTCAAACCATAATCCTCTCTTGTGTTGAACTTTCGCTATCTAACTTATGCCGGAATCTGCGAAAATCCTGATAGTTGATGATATTGACGTCAATCGCATCTTGCTTGAGGATCTCATGACCATCCTTGGGTACACCCCCTCTCTTGCCGAGAACGGCGTCGCAGCCCTTGCGAAAATGAAAGAAGACCCACCGGATATTGTTCTTTTGGACATCCTTATGCCGGAAATGAACGGATATGAAGTCCTGGAAATAATAAAGGCTGACGAAAATCTGTGTAACATTCCCGTTATTATGATTACCGGAGTTGATGAACTCCAGAGCGTTGCCAAGTGCATTAAAAAAGGAGCAGAGGATTATCTTATAAAACCGTTCAACAGTACTTTGCTGGAAGCAAGGATTTGCAACATTTTGGAGAGAAAGCGTTCGTATGAAAAAGAGCAAGCGCTACAAGTGGAGCTTGCAAGGAATTACGAAGCTTTGCAGGAAGCGGAAAAGGCCAGGAAGGCCATGTTCAATATGATAGTTCACGATTTAAAGAACTATCTGGCCAGTATGATTTTAGTGGCGGATGTTTCCATTCATTTTATGAAGGGGGGCAAATTCGATGAGGAACGGCTCATCAAAGATTTTAGTACCATCCTTAATACTGGTGAAGAAATGTCTTCCCTCATTGAAGAGATATTGGTGGTATCCAAACTGGAAACGGGCAAGATGCCGGTCTCTTTTACCGCATTAGATGCAGTGCAGTTAACCAAGGGCATTTTTGCCCGGTTTGTCACGCAAGCAAGGGAAAATGAAATTCGCCTTGTCCATGAATTCGAATCCACCTTCCAAATGACCCACGCGGACAAATCCCTTCTCTCCAGAACTTTACACAATCTCCTTTCCAACGCCTTTAAATATGCAGGAGACGGAAAACAAGTGAGCCTTTCCGTATCCAAACAAGACGGCAACACCGTATTTTGCGTTAAAGACAGCGGACCCGGAATACCGGAAAAATATAAAGAAAAGATTTTTGGTAAATTTTTTCAAATAGACTCTGGAATGGAGAGAAAAGCCAAAGGAGTCGGTCTGGGCCTGGCCTTCTGCAAAATGGCAGCGGAAGCCCAGGGTGGCAAAATCTGGGTGGAAAGCACAGAAGGCCAGGGGGCGTCCTTCAAGGTCGCCTTAAAAGCCATGGAATCCTGAGCGTTAATCGAAAAACCAGCCGAAACTCTTCACTATGTTTCCGGTCTTGAGCCAACACCTCACCTCTCCCTACCAGCAGGAAAGCCCAACTCCATTTGTGATATAATTTTTAAATTATCAGACAATCATCCCCTCCTTATTTTTTTCACTGCCCCTCGTAAAATGGCTACCTAATTTTTGAAGGTTTTCCACGGGACTACCTAATTATGGCATTAAACAAAAAAATCGATGCGGTTGTTCTGGCTGGAGACAAGACCGCCAGCAGGTTTGTATGCAATCAAAATAAAATGCATTTAGAAATCGAAGGGACCCCTCTGCTATTCTTCGTCCTCAAGGCGCTAGAAGATGTGGAGTTGGTGGATAAAATTTGCATCGTGGGTCCCAAAACGCCTTTGGAAGAGTTAATCCAAAAACATTCCCACCTGCTAAAAAACAACAAGCCTCTTTCCATTCTGGAACAGAAGGAAAACATGTACCGCAACTTTTGGGCCGGTTTTGTCCATACCATCCCGGGTTACTACGAAGGGATTGAAAAAGAGAATCGAGAAGCCATGGAGAAGCTGGTGCTGATTTTACCCTGCGACCTCCCCTTGGCTACTTCCTCTGAAATCCGGAATTTCCTGGATGCCTGCCCCGTGGATGATCTGGATTACTGCCTGGGCATGACGGAGGAGAAGCATTTGGAGAAATTTTATCCAGACGAATCGCAACCAGGGGTTAGCATGGCCTATCTTTTTTTACGGGAAGGAAATTTCCGTGTGAACAACCTCCACCTGGTGAGGCCCTTCAAGGTTTATAACAGGGAATATATCGAGAAAATATACGAGTGCCGATATCAAAAAAAACCCATCAACATGATGAGGATGGTGCTCGATTTTATACTCCAACATGGACTGGGGCTAAAGACTATATTTATTTATGGTGTTTTGGAACTTTCTCTCCTCTTCAGACATCTCGGTTGGAAAGGCGTGGAGAAAATGACAAAGAGTTTGGTTCCGCAATCGGCTATCCGCTTCATCGCTTCCAAAATGTTGAAAACGCGAATCGACATCGTTCCCACTACCATGGGAGGCTGCGCCATTGATGTGGATAACGAAACCGACTATGAAACTATTCGTTTGAGGTTTCGGGAGTGGAAGAAAATGCTTGAGAACAAACAACTTTCTTAACCACGAATTTCACTAATTGTACTGATTTTTTTTAAGAAAATAATTTGTGCAATTAGTGAAATTCGTGGTTCCAGCTTTTGATTTATCAGTAACTAAAATGCTTCTATTCCTAACTTTCATTTTAACGGTTTTTCTAATCTTCCCCGACTACTGTTTCGCGTGGGGAGTAGGTATCCACATAGCGGACGGCCTCTTTGTCCTGAACAACCTTGCCTCCATAAAACCGATTATTGCCTCCTCCATCGTAGCATACCCATACGACTACCTTTACGGCTGCATCAGCGCGGACATCTTTATAGGAAAGGGCTACAAACGCCGGGACAACCATTGCCACAACTGGTCCGTGGCCTTGAATATGCTGGACCGGGCCGACACAACCTCGGAGAAAGCCTTCATGTATGGTTACCTTTCCCACTTGGCTGCGGATGTTATCGCTCATAACTATTTCATCCCCAACCAATTGTATATTACCCCTACTTCTAAAAGGATGGGGCATGTATATTGGGAGATCCGTTCCGATGCGTTCATGGAGCCGGAAATGTGGAAGATAGCCATGCGGGTTATTGAAAAACACAATAAGAAAAACGACCGTTTTATGAAGAAGGCTATCAAAAAAACTCCCGTCCCGTTTTTCGCAAAAAAAAGGGCATACTACCGCTCCATAAAAATGCATAACCTGAAGCTTTGGAGGACCACCTTAACCACTGTATCGAACTATTCCAAATGGGAAATTCACAGGGATTACATCATGAGCCAGAATTTTCTATCTTTAAACCTGGTTATGGATTTTCTGAAGAACCCCGATAAGGCAGTAAGCATGAAATATGACCCCGTGGGCACCGACAACACCATTATGGCAAAAAAGATGCGCCGGTTTGATAAAAAAAAATTAGGGCAAAAACCCCAGGAAAAAATTTTCCTAATTCCTTGCGACATCCAAGAGCTTGCCGCTGTGGATCCGAAAGAAGTCCGAGGGTTGGATATTCACCAAATATTGGCACAACTTCACGTTGAAAAAGGAGTTTTATGAGAAAGCGGAGAAAGGCCAGAGAGGCCGTATTGCAGATCCTTTACCAAAAGGACATGACCGATGATCAATCCAGCCAGGTTCCCAAAGAATTCTGGGAACAAAATCCATGCGATGAGGAGGTAATGGAGTTCGCCAACATGCTGGTGAAGGGAACCCTGGAACAGATAGAAGAAATCGATTCCATCATCGAAAAAAGCAGCGATCATTGGATTGTCAGCCGCATGGGAGTTGTGGATAGAAACATCCTGCGCTTGGCCGTCCACGAGATGACTTCCGGCTACGACATACCCATGAAGGTAACTCTGGATGAAGCCATCGACATTTCCAAGAAGTTCGGCACCAACGAATCCTCGAAATTCATTAACGGTGTCCTTGATAAAATCAAAAAAGATATTGAGTCGAACCCGGAGCTGTTTGGGATGGGAGAGAGAAGAGATTGAATCATTGAAGCATTGAGTTCCCGCTCCGCTGGCGCCATAGTGGCGCAGCCCTGACGGGACTATGGATCCAGTAATCAAAATAATTTTAAATTTCCAATTTCCTATATTTTTCCCCTAAAAAAGACAGCTGGTTCAGGTCTCCGTCCTGAACTATTCCTTGCTTTTATGAAGAGGTATTCAGGGAAAGTAATTTTCCCTGGGCGGATTCAAGAATGGAATCACGAAGGAACTCGCTTGCCTTAAGGATTTCAATGCCAATAATTTCTCCGTTTTTATTTAATTCCGCAGTAATGTTAGGACTGATC
>JAJDAS010000370.1 GCA_029261755.1 Nitrospinia bacterium | reverse complement strand
GAGGTCTTCAAAAAAAATCTACATTAAAGAAAAAACGCTCAATGTAGGGGCAAGTTACTCCCGATGTTTTACTAGAAGTTCAAAACCTTTGGGGAAAGCTAACAAAAAATATTTGAGATTTTAGATTGAAGGAAGATTTATTTTAAAAAACCTACCACAGTATCTAAAGTGCGTGTTTAAGGTAATTCAGTGTTACATCTCTGCGAACGTGGAAGGCGCCTCTGAGGCTTCCGTGGTTTCATCTTTCTCTTTCAATTCCTTAACCTTGGTCTTCATCCTTTCCATGAGATCTTCATAAGAGGACTTTTTGATAATTCTTCCGAATTGCGACCTGTAATTGCGGATCAGGCTTACACTTTCGATAAGAAAATCATAGACCACCCATTTACCGCGTTTATTCAGAAGGCGATAATCCACTGGAATTCCATCTTCTTTTCTGACGATGAGGGTTTTTACGGTAGCCCTTCCCTTTTTGCCGATCTTTTCACCAAGGTACTCCACCTTTTCATCGGTATACCTTTCAATTTTCGTTATATAGGTGTTGACAAGAAGATCCCGGAAAACCTTCGTGAATTCCCGCCTCTCTTCTTTGGTTCGTGCATTCCAGTTTTTTGACAAAGTTCTTTTTGCCATCTCAATATAATCGAACTTCTCATCGATGATGTTCTCCAACTTTTCCCTTCTGACCTTTTTCTCGCTCTCGTTTTTAATGATAAGGAGCATTCCATCTATGGTGGCTTTTAACCCTTCGGTAATTTTGGTGCTTTTGGACCCTTCGGTAATTTCGGCAGAGGAAGCAAAAGACGGCATTGCAAAACAGAAAAGAGCGGCAAGGGTAACGATTTTTTTTGAAAGATTCAAACGCATGTTGTTTCAACTCCTTAGGAAAAGATTGGTTGCTGGATAGGTTTAAATGAGGTTTCTATCA
This sequence comes from Nitrospinia bacterium, assembly GCA_029261755.1. Lineage (GTDB taxonomy): Bacteria > Nitrospinota > Nitrospinia > JACRGO01 > JACRGO01 > JACRGO01. The sequence goes on along the minus strand of JAJDAS010000370.1, from coordinate 7,540 downwards.
GAAAGTGTAATGTTAAAATTTATCATATGAAAAAGGGGAAAAGCAAGAAGAGGAAGAAACCTTCCATTCACTACTATCAGTTGGCTATACCCCGCCCAGACCGTATTTCCCGATCAACTCTTCCAGGTCCACGGAAGATTCGGTCTCTGTTATAAAATCTCCCGGCTTCAGGAGTTCTCCGGAACCTCCGGGATCGAGTTTTAGCAGCTTTTCTCCAATCAATCCCCTGGTTTTGATGGAAACATAGGTGTCATCACATAGTTGGATATTCTTTCGGATGCTTAGCGCTAATCTTGCCATATCTCTATGCACGGTGATCTTTTCTACCCTGCCCACGGAGACACCGGCGATCTCAACCGCCGCGCCTTCCCGGACGCCGGTAACGTTGTCGAAGTCCGCGTAAAGGGTGTAAGTATTCGTGCCAAATAGATCCAGATCTCCAAATTGAATGGAGATATAACCCAGGGCAAAAATGCCCGTGAGGACAAATACGCCCACAACGGCTTCCGCTTTAAATTTTTTCATTTCCTGAACTCCTCCTTTAAATCTTCGTTGTTTCGGCAATCGTTCACGGTGGTTACTAAATTTAAAATATGCCTGAATTACATGCAAGCATTGTTACACCCCCCTTGATCCCCCCTTGATAGGGGGGAATTCGTTTTGCCCCCCCGTCAGGGGGGGGGAGCGGTTTTAAATTCCCCCTTAGAAAAGGGGGATAAAGGGGGATGTAACAAAGTCACAAATGGAAATTTGGCATGTTTCTAATACTCGTGAGTGCATGCAAACCTTCTTTGTTCCGCACGATTCAATTGATCTTAACAGGTCCCTCAAGGGTTCCCGAAATAAATTGGCAGGTTGCCGGATTTTGTGAATTTTTAAATTCCTCTGCCGGAAGATCTTCAATAATCACCCCGTCATGAAGCATGGCCACCCTATGGGCAACGTCAAATATTTCCGGTATCTCGTGGCTCACCACCACGGCAGTAAAACCGAATTGCCTTTGAGCCTCCAGGATCATCTTATGAATGGCGGTTTCCATGATGGGGTCCATGCCGGTGGTGGGTTCGTCAAAGAGAACAATCTCTGGGTTTTGGATTAAGGCCCTGGCCAGTCCAACCCGCTTTTTCATGCCTCCACTGATTTCCGCTGGGTATTTGCCTCCCATTCCCGAAAGACCCAGGATCTCCAGCTTTTCATCCACCCTTGTTTCAATTTCTTTTTCTCTCAAATTAGTTTTTTCCACAAGGGGGAAGGCCACATTTTCGCATACGGTCATGGAGTCAAACAGAGCGGCTTCTTGAAACAGCATGCCAAATTTTTTTCTTACATGATTCAGTTCCCTTTCGCTCATCCCGGTGATGTCTTGGCCGTCCACCAGCACGCTTCCACTGTCGGGCTTCAAAAGCCCGATGAGATGCTTCAATAGCACGCTCTTCCCTATACCGCTCCGCCCGATGATGGCCGAGATTTTCCCTTCCGGGAAATTCATGCTGATCCCGTTCAGTACTGTTTGCCGTCCAAATTTTTTTGTTACATTTACCAGTTCGATCATAACAGAATGGAGGTCATGAAATAATCCCAGACCAAGATGGAGACCGAAGTGATCACCACGGAGTTGGTGGTAGCTCTGCCCACCCCTTCCGCGCCATGCCCCGCATGGTAACCTTCATAACAGGCAAACCAGGTAATCAACAAGCCGAAACTGACAGACTTCCAAAATCCTCCGGTGATATCCTCGAAATCAAGGTTGCTTTTGATTTCTCCAAAGTAGGACCCTTCGTTGACGCCAAGAAGGTGGACTCCAACCGCATATCCTCCCCAAATACCGATAAGGTCAAACATGGCGGTAAGAAGGGGCAAAGCAATGATGCCCGCGATTATTTTGGGGACCACCACGAACTTTATGGGATCCACGGCCATGGTTTTCAAGGCGTCTATCTGTTCCGTTATCTTCATGATCCCAATCTCGGCGGTGATGGCGGAACCGGCCCTGGCGGTGACCATGAGGGCGGCCAGAACGGGGCCAAGCTCACGAATAATGCCCAAGGCCACCAGCGCTCCCAACAGCCCTTCGCCTCCGAAATTTTGCAAGGTGTTGAATCCCTGGAGAGCTAAAACTCCGCCCGTAAAAAAAGCGGTGGGAAGAATGATGAAAAAGGACTTTGCCCCAATGAAATGAAGCTGTTTGACGATGTGCCGGATTTTAAAAGGAGGCCGCACCGACCACGAAAGGAAAGAGCAAAAAAAGAGAACCATCTTCCCCATTTTCTCCAGAATGGATAAAGCCGGGGCGCCAAGAAGTTCCAGAAATTTTAGCATGGGAGGAATGGTTGCTAAAAGCGTTTTATCTTTTAAAAAGCTTAATGTCGAATATCGATCACAAAATGTCGAATGTTGAAGGAAAAACTTCGAAATTCTGCGGTTCCTTGTTCGATATTCGAAATTTAATTGTTAACGATTTCGGGATATTAAAGGAGTAACGCGCTTCCGCCACAATCATCCTCACCTTTATAAACGTCCCGTCATTTAATAAGCTCATCAAATGTTGTGATATAGCCCATCACGGGTGTTCCGTATGTAGTGTATTGACCTTCCCTCACGGATTTCAGTGCTATGATCAATTCATTAAACGCCTTGAGGTTGGCTGTCTCAAAATAGGTAATGAAGTCGGTTGCTCCAAGGCCCGTGGAGTGGTAAAGCTTTCTCTTGACGTCCTTGATGAAGGGCAGCGTTTCAACGGTATGCTCCTTGATCATCTCCAGCCTTTCCTTATGGGGAAGGTTCCACCATTGGGCGGTCTTATCCACAGTGACCATAATCCCGAAAATCGGAGTCTCCCCTTCATATTTGGACGCCTTCAGACGGGCGAGCAGATCGGGAAATTCTGTGGCGTAGTTCAGGCCCTTGGTGATTCCCCAACGCGCATCCTGGAGGGAAAAATAAGCGCCAAGGATCTGCGTAGAAAGCAATTCCTTGATAAAAAGATTGTTGTGGTTGGGGACACGGGAATGGAGCCGCAGAAAGATATTTGTCTTTTTCATCAGGGAAGACGTGTCATGTGCATCCACCTCAACCTTATTGGAATATTGGGCAAGGAGATTCTTCACCTTTTCGAGGACGGATTTCCTGGTGCCTTCGTCCGTTTTCTTCCAGGCGGAATTCGCCTTGAGAATGACAAAGGTTCCCGTTACACCCTTCGCCTTCAAAACACCGGATTTCTCCATGGACTTGGAAGGGGCCTTCGCTTTCCCCACAAAGGGAAGAAGGAAAACGAAAAAAAGTATTGCCGTAAAACCGATGACTATTTTCTTCATGGTCTTTTCTCCTGATGAAAGTGTTAATTTTAACTAACTTGAAATGCTTCCATATTACCGGAAATCAAATAACATGGAAAGGCGTCCATCTCTTAACAGCCATCATTTTAAATAGGTTGAATAGGAAAACCCTAAGAATTTTAATCTTAGGAAGGCAGGAAATGCAGGAAGGTTTCAAACAGGAGATATATAAACGGTGCTTATTTGACGGGTTTGGAGTCCCGTCTTTAGGCGGAACCGAAAGGGACTGAACCTTTACAAACAAAAGTAAAGCATGGGCCGCCAAAGAAAACGCACGGAACTATTAATATGAACGGTTTGAGAGCATAACAATGCAACTGAAGGCGGTACTCCAAGCCTAAAACACCTGGCACATGGCCATCGGCAATTATTTTGAAGAGTAGGCCTGGTTAGTAAGAATAACCAAGGGTGAATAGGTGGGCGTTGAGGCCGATATTGGGCTTTTTGAACCCGGCGTTGGAAATGTGAAAAAAACGATAGTTCAGGGAAAAAGATCCTTTTTCTTTCTTGAAAAACTCTATTCCCGCCCCGGCTTGAAGGGTAAACTCAAAAAACGAGCCTAACTCTTTCCTGGCCTCTAGCCTCCAGTCCGTGTAGCAGCCACCGGTCCCAAGCATGAAGGTGGGAGCCCAAAACCGTTTGGGACTTAGGAATCTGTATTCAAGCAAAAAGGGGTTGATCCCAAGCAGCATTTTTGTGGAAGGGTAAGTAGTGACGGATCCACCGGCTTCAAACAGGTAGTTGAGGGTTCCCCGGTAAAAGGAATCGCCGATAATACCCGTCAAGTTGTAGCGCCACTGGGGATAAAAGTACACAAAATCCAGGTCACTTCTATCCGGAGGGCCTGCTGGAATATTGATGGTGTAACCAAAACCAAGTACGAATCCTAACTCTGATGTCCCCCTTTTGAACCGCTTCTCAAAGGGGGTCAACTGCTCCTGTTTGGCCCGGCTTTTCTTTGCCCGTCTCTTCTTTTTTTTGCCCGCCTCCGCCATGTCCAGCCCCGCAAACAGAAAAGACACGCATAGTAATAGAATAAAAATCCGTTTCAAACCTTCTCCCCCTTACATATGAAAACATTTAATAATGAACACAATCTAACACAAGATATTTGAAACCTAAAAAACATTTTCACCGCGAATAGTCGCGAATTTACGCGAATAAAACCAATAGGTACAAGATAATTTTTTTTGGTTTTTCTTTATTCGCGAAAATTCGCGTTCATTCGCGGTTCCAGCTTTTGATTTACATCGTCAGTGCAAGACTGGAAATTTTAACACAGCCCCCTGTGCCAGTCTACACCGCCCATGCCACCTCAATTAATGTGGGAAAACAGGTAACTTAATTTCCGCCAAAGGAGGAAACGGTAAAAAAGGAGAAAAGGCCGGATGATTCCAACTTTTTCGCCAATGATCAGTTAATTCAAGTAGTGTTTCTATCCTACTCCATAGGAATGCTATGAGCATAAAGGTCCCCCCTCGAAATTTTGACGTTTAGCACCTACTATAGCAAAGTTTGTTCCAAACTTAACGGGAAAATCGGTTTTGGGCATTAATTTTCATTTTTTTGCCATAACATAGGGGTTGAAAGTCAAAAATAATTACTTATATTAATTGAGCGGACCTTGCTATTGTCTTCTTTTCATGCAGGGTGCTATTCTTGGTGCGTAGTTGCTTATTCTAACTCCCACACCACTTTGTGAGATAATTAACCTGCTTCCATATGGACAATGAAAAACGGACAATTAACAAATATAAAGCAATCGTCATGGGCGTTTCGGCCGGGGGGTGGGTTGCCCTCCCAAAGGTGTTGGCTAAAATGCCTGAAGATTTTCCGTTACCTATTATAGTTGTCCAGCATTTACACCCGGAGCAGGACGGATTTACCATAAAACATTTTAACGATCAATGCGCGTTACTTGTAAAAGAAGCGTGTGACAAGGAAACAATTCAGACTGGAACCATCTATTTTGCTCCCCCGGATTACCATCTGCTCATTGAGCAGGATAAAACCTTTTCTCTATCCAAAGATGAGAAGGTGAATTACGCCCGCCCTTCCATCGACGTTTTGTTTGATAGCGCAGCGGATGTTTATTCCTCCGGGTTGATCGGAGTGGTCCTTACAGGCGCCAATAGTGACGGCGCTAACGGATTAAAACTGATAAAGGAAAGCGGAGGTCTGGCAATTGTGCAGGACCCCGCCACGGCTGAGTCTCCCGTTATGCCCCAAGCGGCAGTGGACGCCGCCAAACCGGACTACATTTTACCGCTGGAAGAAATAGCAACGGTTTTGCGGAAAATGGCCACTACCCGGTAACCAATGACAAGGTTTTAATAAAAAATGGCTATGAATAAACCCAAAATCTTAATTGTGGACGATAAGTCGGGAAACCTCTTTGCCCTGGAAAATGTTTTGAGCAAGATGGACGCCGAGGTGATAAAAGCGACAAGTGGAAATGACGCCTTGAAAGAGACCCTGAACCATCAGTTCGCTTTGGCGATTCTGGACGTGCAGATGCCGGGAATGGACGGGTATGAATTGGCGGAATTGATGCGAAGCGAGGAAAAAACAAAAAACATACCAATTGTTTTTCTGTCCGCAGTGTATTCGGATGAAATGCATATATTCAAGGGATACCAGTCAGGCGCTGTGGATTTTATAACGAAACCGGTTAATCCTGAAATATTACGACACAAGGTAAGGGTCTTTATTGAACTTGACAAGCATAAAAACCATCTGGAGGAATTGGTAAAAGATAGAACCGCCGAACTGCAAAAGGCAAAGGAAAAAGCGGAACTGGCAAACCTGATGAAGTCGGATTTTCTTTCCAACATTTCTCATGAACTCAGGACACCCCTTACTTCCATTGTGGGTTTTCCGAACATTATCAAAGATTCCCTGGAGAAGTTTCCTGACATTCCCAGGGATGAGCTCGATAAAGCCCTTCACTGTAATCAAATAGTCGCCAATCAGAGCCTCAAACTACTCAGTCTCATCAATGACCTCATTGACCTTACTAGTTTAGATGCGGACCATCTTACCTTGGAAGAAAGCCCCATCCTGGCGCATAGTCTGCTTTCATCAGTCACAGAAACCTATGACGCCCAGGCCAAGGAGAAACAGATTACCCTCACCAGTAACAAGGCTGAGTTGGAAGATTTCTATTTCCTGGGGGATGGTCAACGCCTGAAGCAAATTTTGGGGAAACTTGTGGAGAACGCCTTAAAATTCACAGAAAATGGGGGCGTTAAATTGAGTGTATTTCCCAGGGGAAACATGATCATATGCCAGGTGCGAGATGAGGGTGTCGGAATGACTGAAGAAGAGAAAAAGGTTGTTTTTAACCGGTTTCACCAGCTTGACGGTTCCAGCACAAGGAGATATGGTGGACTGGGACTTGGGTTGGACCTGGCCAAGGGCCTGGTTGAGAAGATGGGAGGCTCCATTTCCTTGGAATCCCGAAAGGAGGAAGGTTCCACCTTTACTATTGAATTACCACGGAAATTTCCTGCAATGGTTACGGAAACCAGGAAAATCATACCCGATGGAACGATGGGGAGTTTCAAAGGCAAAAAAATTCTCTTGATAGAAGATGATCCGGATGTTCAATTACTTCTTCAAACGGATCTTTCCGGTAACGAATTGTTCTCAGCGGAAAACGGCCTCGATGCCTTGAATCTTCTTAAACAAAAACGGGATTTTGACGTGATCCTCCTGGACCGGATCATGCCGGTGATGGACGGCGATGAATTTATGAAGGAACTGGTTTCCCAATATCCCCAGGTGAATATCCCCATCATCATGCTGACGGCAGCCGTTTCGCTGGAAAATGAGCATTCCGCCGAAAAACTGGCAAGAAAGCTTGGATTGAAGTTCAAATTTGTTGTCAAACCGTTTACAAAAGAGAGCATCATGGCGGCCTTGGTGGAGCTGGGAATTGCCGAGGACGAAAGGACGAAAAAAACTTAAATCCCGTGGACATCCCGAACCTTGAACCGTGAATCCTGAACCTGGTTGAACCCTGAACAAGGCTTTTTTCTAATGCTGAATCAATTCAAGCAATTTAAGCTCAGGACCAAAATTCTCATCGCATTCTTGTCCGTGGGCGTAACCCCCTTTGCCGTTATCAGCGTGATTTCCTTGAATAACGCGGCAGGCGCCCTCACCAAACAAGCAACCAATCAACTGGAAGCGGTAAGGGAAAT
>JAJDAS010000369.1 GCA_029261755.1 Nitrospinia bacterium | reverse complement strand
GCCCGCTTCCAGTAAAAGAGGAGGAAAATTGATTTCCGCCTTCCCCTTTGGGACGATGGGGTCTAAATCAATTTGGGAAATAGGATAGTCGTTCAGCTTCAAACTTAGGCTGGACCTCTTAGCTAGAAGTCCCGTGGAGTTCACGTAATCGAACTCCAGATATGCCTTTTTAATCTCCCACCTTTCCGGTATGGCAACGTTCAGGTAAAAATCCGCCGTAATGCATTTCAGGTCGATGGTCCTGGTGGGCACCAGTTTGCGCAAAGGGATCTCCAGCACTTTTGCGTTTGCGGTTGTTGCAAATAAACTAAAAATGATGAGTAGGTAGCCTATTCTTTTCATCCCTTTTCCAAGCGTAAATATTTTTTAAAAGAAAAAATGTAGACGAGGTATTTTTTTGTCACAAGTAATAGATAACCACCCAAACCTTTGATTCCTTCTCTGATGCCGATCCTACTCATACGAGCTAAGTAGGTGAGTAGTAACCTGGTGCTGATGGGCCTTGACTTCCTGTCCCAAATATCCATCCACCTCTTGCTGTCCCCATAGGCAAATCTCACTATGGAGCCGAAATGTTTTTTTTGGTCCAAAAACTCACAGCCGCAATAAAAAGCTCGGCCAGCTGGAAATTGTCTCAAAACTCTACATTGGAAATTATATTTTTCGCCATAACTATCCATGACCTTTAGCCAAACCTCTTCCTCGGGAGCCATGGGAGAGGTTAAAGGAAGTTCGACTCCCATACCTGAAGCGGAGATGTCTTTGATTTCCCCCTCATAAATTTTGTTTACTCTGCGAAAGTATGCGGTTACTTTTCCCTTCGCCCACGCACGGTGGAAGGTACGCACCTGTTTCTTTTCCCAGAAAGAACCCAGGGAAGCGGAGATCATCAAGAGATTGAAGATGTTCCAGATTAAAGTGACGATAATCGGATCTCTAAAAAGGGGATTGTAATACCATTTCATTAACCCAAAGGGTATGGAAATCAAGGCAATGGAAATCATTACATAGAATGGAAGCGCATGGTGGCTCAAAGAGCTTACCTCCATTCCTTGACCCTTTGGAGTAACTTTAAAGGTGGGATGCTTGGGTTTCATTATTACGGAGAAAATGGCTGGGACCAGAAACAATGATTGAACCGTTTCATAAAGCTCGGAAAAAAGGGGCCACCGGTACTTGCCATGGAGAAAATCCATGATAATGAAGCTGCAAAAGACATGGGGCACGGCGTAAGCCAGAACCTGGATAATGGACGCATGATAGACCTTCAGTCCCAAAATCAGGAAGCAGGCAGGGGCGAGAAAAAAGATCATCCTGGTAACTCCAAAAAACCAGAAAATGCAGGAGTTGAAATAACAAAGGCGTTGATAAACAGACATGCCTCTTTGAAGGAGGGGGTTTTTTAGAATGAAAATTTGAACCATACCCTGGGCCCACCGGGTTCTCTGGATTATAAAATCGTCAAATGACTCCGGAGACAGGCCGGACACCATGGGCCGATTCAAATAAACGCTGTTGTAGCCTTTGTTATGCAGGGAAACGGCGGTTTCGGCGTCCTCGGTAATGGTGTCTCCACTGATACCACCCACTTCTTCCACATATTTTCTTCTTAGAACAGCAGCGGATCCGCAAAAATAGCTGGCGTTCCAGAAATCCAGTCCGGGTAAAACTCCACGGTAAAACATTTCACTTTCACTGGGAGCGGTAAAGAAGCCTCCCATATTCTTTTCTACCGGGTCTGGGTTGATAAAGTTATGAGGGGTTTGAGCCAGAAAGAGTTTTTTGTCCTTCAAAAACCAACCAACGGTATTCATTAAAAAGTCCTTGCAAGGCACATGGTCACAATCCAGGATTAGTATCAGCTCACCCTTGCTATAATGCATGGCGTGATTGATATTGCCCGCCTTCGCATGGCCGTTTTCTTCCCTTGTAATGTAATGGACCCCCAATTCCCTGGCCAACCCTTTAAATTTCAAATACCTTTGCCAGGCATCGCTCGATGACTTGGGGTTGTTTCTTTTTGCGACGGTGCTGCCATCGTCCAGAATATAAATGTTCATTTTATCCTTAGGATAAAGGATTCCGTTTGCGGCGGTAACGGTGATTCTTACTAATTCTTCATCTTCGTTGTAAGTGGGAACGAATATATCCACCGTAGGCAGTTTATGGGGTGGAACTTCCCCCAGGGGGAGCACTTTTCGCTCCAACGGCCAAAGGCGGGTAAACATTCCGATGGTATGAACCACCAGACAATAAACCTCTGAAAAATAGAGAAGCATCATGCCTATAAAATCCGCAGGACCTGTGTATAAAAGTGTGTCAAAAGTCCGCCAAAAGATATATCGCATGGCAATATAGCTTGCGACAAGAACAAAGATAATTCTTAATGGCGGTTTCGAAAATAGTTTTCTAAAAAAAAACAAAAAAAATGTTAGCCCCCAGGCAACTACAAATTGCTGGGAAAGCTCTATGCGCCTTGCAGCAAAATAGATAATTAATAATAGCGGCGGCCACATGCATAAGAATATGGCATACCGCTCAACCTTTCTGTTGTCTAAGATAAGCCTCTTGAGGGAGCTTTTCATTTCAATTCCATAACAGGAATAAGTGTAAGGTACTTAGAATTTTCAAATAGACAAAAAAAGTCTATGTTTTGTAACATGCTGAAAAACAAAAAATTGCTCACTATAACTTGAATCTGCCACGTATTTTTGCTGAACCAAAAGGCGCAAAAAATAACTAATGGCGTAATTATTTAACGCAGAGGCGCAAAGGACGCAGAGAAAAACTTTTATTATTATTGTTCACAAAGAGTAAAGGAGTTATAGAGGAAAACCGAAGATTAAATTATTTTTTACCCTCTTTACCTCTTTTTCTCTTTGTGAGAATTTTTTACCTTTGCTTTTTCTTGTCACTCGTCGCTTGTTACTATTTTTTCCTCTGCGTCCTCCGCGATCTCTGCGTTAAGATTGTTTTTCTTTTTTTTAAAGCAACTAGTTAAAATATCCCAAGAGAAGATTTTTTAATAAACTATATTCCAATTTTCTGATCAATTTTTTTCGAGTAATATCGCTCAACTGGGAATCCACCTGGCAAGTGCCCGCGTTGGCATGTCCCCCTCCTCCGAAACGTGACATTATTTTCCCGATATGGGGTTTGTAGGTTCTGTCAATGATGGATTTGCCCACCACAAATACCACTTCTTTGCCGGTGCTCGGCAAAATTTGCAAGGAGACATTGCACTCAGGAAATAAGGCATAGATAATGTGCCTATTGCCCGGATAAACAGCTTTCTCATGTCTCATGTCTATGACCACCAGATTGTTATATACCTCCGAACACCTGAAAATCTGGGATTTGGCTTTTTCTATAAAAGAGAAATAAACGTCAATCCGCTCTCTTACATCCGGCAAGCTTAGAATCCCCAGTACTGTATAGTTCTCTTGGCAGTATTGGATTATTTTTAAAAGTAAGTTTGAGTGTGAAACTCTAAATTTATAAAATCGGTCCAGTCCTGTTCGTTGGTCTATAAGAAAGTTCAGGAGTCCCCAGCCTCCGGGATACAGTATTTCATCTATTTTGAATTGGGCGCTGTATCCTTTGTCCACCTCCGCCATCATTTCTTCTGAAATTTTTGAAAACTTTTTTCTCCTTTTGTAATGGTTGTAGATTACCCTGGATGTTGATAAAGCATGGGTGTCGCCAATATAATTTTTTTTTTTTGTCTCCTCGCCAGGTTTGGCGGGATAATTGTCAAATGCCAGGTAAGCGCTTTCCTGGTAGGGAAGGCCCGCCGTAATATCGTTTGGCGTTACCTCCAGTTTGCCGCTTTCTATCTCTTTCGGATGAGCGAACCTGATTTTTTGGATCATTCTTAATTTTTTTAAAAGGACCGCGCACACCACCCCATCAAAATCTCCTTTTGTAATAAGCCGTATTTCTTTTTCAGCTTTCATTGAAAATATGTCTTTGTTTCATGTTTAAGGCAAAATAATTAGGCTGTTTTTGCACAGCTATTCGTTTGGGTGGTGAGCCCATAAATTTATCCAACCACCTAAATTGCAATAAATATGCCTATTCTTGCTTCAAGCTCTTGTTTTTTAAGACTTTTTTTTTCTATGTCGATGTTTTGACAGATTTTCCCCGAATCCGGTGGTTTCCTAACTAGCTAATTTTAAATGGTTTTTAGTGACATTTTTCTGCATATCTTTTTCTATCCCGGCAAAACACATGAAAGAAAGCGCATTTTCTTTTTCTGTCTGCCCACCCCTGTTTCCCTTCAAATGAACTAAACAAAGGGACAATGTTCTCTTGAGCTGGAATGATTTCATCAAATCGTTGATATTTTGACGCCCATTTTCCGTGGTGAGGATCCTCAACGTTTGTTAGGCTGGAAGAGGGGCAAAAACTTTCTTTTAAACCACTCATCCTTTTTTTATGGGAAACTTGCTTTGAATGTTGGAATTCAATAATCTTAAGCATTTAAGCGATTTGTCTGATCATCTGTTTTCCCACTTAAAAAAGAAATAATTTAACAAGGTGAGAAGTACACCAAAGGAAGGAAGAAAAAGCATGAATCCGGTTTTCTTTGCAGTCCATGCGCCTAATGTAAAAGCCAAGTTTCGCTTTATTGCCTTAGCCATGGCGTTATTTGTTTATTCCTGCGTGACAAGCCCGGATGAAACCACTACTTCCTTCTATGATTTACTGGAGGAGGCGGACCGTTCCATTGAAATCGCACGTATATTAGGCGCTGAAAAAGAATGTCCCAAGGATTATCAAGAGGTGATGACCTTACGTAGCCGGACAAACTATGCTTTTTATACAACAAACAATGATGAAGCCATGGACCAGGCTGAAACGGTGATAAAACTGGCGAAGGCGCTGTGTCCTCAGGCATCTGCATCCTCAACGCTGGAAGCGTCACAGGTGGCGACACCTCCAGGTGCGCCTCAATCTCCACAAGTGGCCGAATCTGCAAAAATTGATGAGTCCGTGGAGGTGCTTGAACTGGCGGAGACGTTTGAGCCTCCGAAGGTACCTGAATCTGAAAAAGTAGAGGAAGCTGGAAGTTCGGAGCAGGTTCAGTCTGTAACGATGGAGAATTTTGAACCCCAGAGCGCACTTGAATCTTCCCTGGATGTGGAGTTCGCAAAGATACCCGAATCTCCCAATGTCGTTGAATCTCCCCCGCAGGTTGAGGCTGTAGTTGAGACTGTACAGGTGGCCGAGCCCACGAAGACGCTTGCTGTTCCGGAAAAATCCGAGTCTACAGAAGTGATAGAATCTGTTGAGGTTCCCAAAACTTCGAAAGAAGTAGAATCTCCAACCATACCCGAACCTGAAAAGATGGAGGAAGCGGGAATTCAGGAGCCGGTTCAGGCAGCTACTATGGAGGAGTCCTCAGAAATACCCATATCTGAAGGAATGGCAAATCTGAAGGAGAATCCGGAATCTATGGAAGTGGTGGAATCCACGGAGAATTTTGAACCCCAGAGCGCACTTGAATCTTCCTTGGATGTGGAGTCCGCAAAGATACCCGAATCTCCCAATGTCGTTGAATCTCCCCCGCAGGTTGAGGCTGTAGTTGAGACTGAACAGGTGGCCGAGCCTGCGAAGACGCTTGTTGCTCCGGAAAAATCCGAGTCTACAGAAGTGATAGAGGATGTTGAGGTTCCCGAAACTTCGAAAGAATTAGAATCTCCAACTATACCCGAACCTGAAAAGATGGAGGAGGCTGGAATTCCGGAGCCGGTTCAGCCAGTCACTATAGAGGAGCCCGCAGAGACTCCTGCACCCGAATGGGCTACGGAATCCGTTACGAGCAATAGATGCATTCCGGATGTACCCCCTACGAAGTTGACTCTGGAAGAAATAAA
>JAJDAS010000368.1 GCA_029261755.1 Nitrospinia bacterium | reverse complement strand
GTAAAAGAAAGGTTATTAGCGGACAGCAGTACACTATAATCGTTAAGCGAATGAAAATTTGAGGTGACTTTCAGAAAACTAAGGTCAAATTTCCGAAAATAAAAAAAATCACGGGAAAAACTAGTTTTTAGAAGTGCCCTGAAGAAAAAGCCAAGAACCGTACTCCACACGGACCTCGACCATTTAGCGGGAGCTTGGAGTGATGAGGATTATTCTGAGTTTCGCAAGAAGACAGAAGATTTTGAAAAAATAGATGAAAATCTTTGGAAGTGACCTTGGTAAATACCGCCTGAACAAAAACTCCTTCAATCTAAAATCAGCAAACTAAAACCTAAAATATCTTTACTTTTTCTTCACCCATTCTCCTTCGGGTGTTTGAATCAGCTCACCTTTTTGGGCATTATCGCGATTTAGTCCGGCGTAAATCCTTTGAACTTTGGGAAGGTCGCCCTCTTTAAACGCCTCGTTGGTGGCCACAACTCTCTTCAAAGTGGTAATTCTGTCCTCATTTTCCTCATCGATAATGGCCACGACAAACTTGTTATAAGAAGAATCTTTTTTGGTCTTCTCCGTTTCAAAAAAGGTAATAAGACCCTGGTTGTTCTCGCCAGCGCATCCCTCTTTTTTAAAACTTTCCAGGTCGTCTTTATTGAACTCCATTCTTTGTTTAGCGAGAATAGCTTTGCGCTTTGACTTGGGGACCGGTTCCACGGCCTTGAGATTGCCACTTTCATCCACCGATCTCACGGAAGCCAGGAGCATCATGTCGTTATTGATCTCCTGGAAAGATCCAAGCACCTGGTTTTCCAGGGCGGTTTTTTGGTCTACAATGGTGACATTCACTCCCACCAATTTCTTGAAACAACCGAAGAAGGAAAGGGAAAGAATTAATACTGCGCATTTTAAAAACCTCATTTGCTTAAAATCCTCCCATTCGTTAAACTTTTATAAACTCAGTATCCATATTATAGCAAATTATTCGGTAGGCCAATAATGGAAGAAACCAATATATCGAAACCAGATAGCCAGGATTCAGGGAACTTCCTATCTGGGGAAAAACTCCCAAAAAAGAAGATCTTGGTGCTGGGGAGCGACCTGGGACAACTAAAGTCTATCCGAAATTTCCTGGAAGGAAAAGGGGTGGAAACCTCTTGTTCCGTTGATTTGCAGTTGGTGGAAGACCTTGTTTCCCAGGAAAATTATAATTTCATCCTGGTGGACTTCAGGATGATCCAGGAAGGCAGCGGAAATTGGTTGAAGCGTACCCTTGAGATGGGGACGCAGGATTTGCCTCCCAAAATCCTTGTTTTCGTGGAAGAAAAAGATCTGGAAAAGGCACAAAGCCTTTCAGATGCGGGAATTCACCGCTTTGTGGTGAATCCCGGTGATGAAAATCTTTTTCTCCAGGATGTGTACGAATCCATCAAGAGTTCGGAGATAGAAAATGTAGAGGCTCCATTCTTATCCATAGCCGAGCTGGATAAAAAGCAAGATCTGGATAATAAAAACCAACAGGACTTAATGGACGAAATCGCTCGGATGTCCAGTAAGCTGGAAGAGACCTTGATTCGTGAGACCCAGTTGAGGCAGGAGTTGGAAAAAGCTAATAGGACCAAGGACGAACTCCTAAGCTTTGCGGCGCATGATTTGAGGAGTCCGTTGACCACCATCACAAGCGCCATGGATTTCATTTTGAACCCCAAAATGGATGTGGGTCCGTTGAATGACGATCAGGTTCGATTTCTAAAGGCGAGCCGGGATCAAGCCAAACGTCTGATTAAGATGGTTGATGAGCTGCTAGATTTTTCCAAGATCCAATCCGGCTTTGTGGAACTCAACCTGGCATCTTTCGACCCTGGTTCTCTCATTATAGAAAAGTGCCAACATTATTCCATCGCGGCAGGCAAAAAATCCATCTCCTTGAAGCACGATATAGATGAAAATTTCCCCAACATTAAAGGCGACATGACTAAGATTTCCAGCGTGTTGGACAACCTGATTGGCAACGCCATTAAATTTTGTTCAGCAGATCAACAGGTTACGGTCTGTGGGAAAGTCCGTGGAGATCAAATTCTGGTGGAAGTGCAAGATACCGGCCAGGGGCTTCGGGAAGACGAACTTAAGAAAGTCTTTGGGGCTTTCCAGAAATTGAGTGCCAGGCCCACCGCAGGGGAATCAAGTTCCGGCCTGGGACTTGCCATAGTGAAGAAAATAGTGGAAGCCCATGGCGGTAGTGTTAGTGTCCGAAGTGAGTATGGAAAAGGGTCTGTCTTTAGTTTTGCTCTAAACATTGGCGGAGCCGCAAAAGCATAGGCTATAGAAGATTTAACATCGAACATCCATCGAACGCTGAACATCGAAGAAGGTATTTTTTTTATAATAAAATCTACCATCTTCGGCGTTCAATGTTGGACGTTCGGTGTTCGATGTTAAGAATTTTTTTTAGAAAACCACCATGTCCTATCAAGTTATTGCCAGAAAATGGAGGCCGAAGACCTTTGAGGAGGTTGTGGGCCAAAGCCATATTGTTCAGACTCTGACAAACGCCATTACTTCGGAGCGTATAGCGCATGCCTATCTTTTTGCCGGGACGCGGGGCGTTGGTAAAACCAGCACAGCCAGAATATTCTCCAGGGCATTGAATTGCAAAAACGGTCCTTGTGTAACCCCTTGCAACGAATGTGAATTATGCCGGGAGATTTTGGATGCGAGAAGCCTGGATGTTATCGAGATCGATGGAGCGTCCAACACCTCCGTGGATGATGTACGTGAACTTCGGGAAAGTGTGAAGTATGCCCCCGCCAAAACAAATTACAAAATCTACATCATCGATGAAGTCCACATGCTCAGCAAGAGCGCCTTCAATGCCCTCCTAAAAACATTGGAAGAGCCCCCCGCCCATCTTATTTTCATCTTTGCCACCACTGAACTGAACAAAATACCGGATACCATCCTTTCCCGGTGCCAATATTTTGAGTTCAAGCAAATCAACTCCGAGGATATGGTGAAGCAACTGGATTTCATCGCGAAAAACGAAGAGATTTCCATCAGCAAGAACAGCCTCAAGTGTATTGCCAGAGCGGCGGAGGGTAGTATGAGGGATGCCGAAAGCCTGATGGACCAAATCATCTCTTTTGCCGGAAAGGAGGTCTCGGAGGATCAAATCGCCTCCATTCTGGGCATGGCCGGACAGGAACTGCTGACAGATTTTGTGGACAAGATCATTGGCCGTGATACGGCAGGGGTCTTGGAGCTTTATCAGGATGTTGTGAAAAAAGGGCAGGATACCAAACTGTTTTGCCGAGAGTTGCAAGGATATTTCCGGAATCTGGCCATCGCAAAAGTATCCAAGGACCCCCAACAACTGATCGATATGCAAGGGGAGGATATTGCCAATCTCAAGAGCCAGGCCGGTAAGATTGGTGTGGAAGAGATCCAGTATCTCTTCAATACCCTGATCAAAATCGAGTATGACCTAAAAAATTCGGCTTTTCCCACCATGGTGCTGGAGATGGCATTGATCAGAATGTGCCGATACCAACCCATGGAGCTACTGGAAGACATTCTGAAAAAACTGTCTACTTTGGAAATGGGAAAACCACTTGAAAATACTCCAGCCACCAGAGCGCCAATTCCAGCGCCGGTTCCAGTCACACAAGAAGCTCCAAAGGAAAGACCAAACCTTGCAAAAGCCGCAATACCCATAATTGAGCCTCCAGCTGCTCCCAAACCACAAGGTAATGGGTGGGAGAAAATCTTCAGTGCCATCATTGCAAAAAAATCCAGTTTCGGCTTCCTCATGTCCAACTCCCGAATGCTTCACCTCGATGACCAAGTCCTTCGCATCGGGGTGACGGATAAAATGAGCATGGAGCGCTTGAAAGGCTCCGAAAACCTAAAGATTATCGGTGAAGCAGTGCTGGAAGCGCTCGGCTCAAAAAGAAAAATAGAGCTGGAAAGCGTTAAGCCGGAACTCCAAAAACCAAGTGTTCCAAACATCCCAATTCCACCAGTCATAGAGGACCAGCCACCATCACAGGAACAAAAACCGACCCAGGCTGTGCCAAATACGGAGGTGCAGCCAAGCCCGGATATTATCCAGGAGGCGGTGGAGGTATTCGGCGGGATGATTGTTAATTAAATGAAAACTCATTATATTTTGTAAAAATTATTAGGAGGAACAGAATGAAAGGTCTTGGCGATATCATGCAGCAGGCTCAAAAGATGCAAGCGACCCTCTCCCAGATGAATAAAGAAGTGGAGAAAAAAACGGCAGAGGCTTCTGCCGGGGGAGGGATGGTTACCGTGGTGGCGAACGGCAAAGGAGAGCTGGTTTCGGTAAGGGTGGAAAAAGAGATTGTCGATCCGGAGGACAAGGAAATGCTGGAGGACCTGGTACTGGCTGCTGCGAACGAAGCCTTGAGGAAGGTACAGAAGCTAAAAGAAGAAGAGTTAAAAAAAGTCACCGGGGGCCTGAAAATCCCGGGTATGCCCAACGTCTTTTAATATGAGTGGACACCCAAGCGCCATCCGTTCTCTGATCGGCGAATTCAAAAAGCTTCCGGGAATCGGTCCAAAGGCGGCGGAAAGACTAGTGTTTCACCTGGTTCGGGGCAAGGGCAACGGCATTGAACGATTCGCCAACGCCATGTTGGCCCTTAAGGAAAAAACATGTATTTGTTCCACCTGCTACGCTGTGGGGGAATCCGATCCATGCGAGATCTGCTCCGGTTCCGACCGAGATCAGAGTATCATTTGCGTGGTGGAGGAACCGCAGGACCTTTACGCCATAGAGCGTACGGGAGAATTCAAAGGGGTTTACCACATACTCATGGGCGCCATCGCGCCACTGGAAGGTATTGGCCCTGAAGCCCTCAAGATTGAGGAATTGTTGGTCCGAATTGACAATAAACCGCCCAAAGAGGTAATCCTTGCTACCAATCCCAACATGGAAGGCGAGGCAACGGCGGTCTACATCTCCAAAAAGTTAAGGCCGAAAGGTGTTAAGATCACGAGGATTGCCAGGGGGCTTCCCATGGGAGGTAATCTCGAATACGCCGATGAAGTAACCTTAATGAAATCTTTCCAGGGAAGGGGGGAGATGTAACGGGGTTATTTCCCAGCTTCGGGTTTATGGTCGCCTGCATTGAAATAACGGCTGTATTTTGCGTTGGGTGGTGGTTCCGCGTTTGGATCACTGGTCAAAACAAAGTAAAAAATAGCGCCAATGACCAGAAAGTTGATTACCATGCCGAAAAAAACTATTCGGGCGTGAAGTTTTCTTCTGAATTCACTTTTATCTTCTGTTTTTGTTGTTTCACTCATTTATTTTAATCGCCGCAGTCTTCATGGTAGCAAACCTTATTTCGCCCTGTCTGTTTTGCCTTGTATAGAGCTTCGTCCGCTGCCTTCAGCAATCCCTCCTGATTTTCAAAGTTTCCATTATGGTAAGTTGCCACACCCAGAGATACGGTGATGGGATGTTTCTCTCCTTCTGCTTCTATAAAAAGATTTTCCTCGACGCTTAAGCGGATCTTTTCCGCAAGGTTCACCCCACCATTCAGTTTGGTCGAAGGGAGGGTGACCACAAACTCCTCTCCTCCATACCTGGCCGCGAAGTCAGCTTCACGAATATTATGTACAAGGATGTCGGCAAACTGCTTGAGAGCAATGTCTCCTTTTTGATGTCCGTAGGTGTCGTTGATATTTTTGAAGTGGTCTATATCGGCCATGATGATGGTAAACGTCTCATTGGAACGAACTACCCTGGCAAATTCCTTTGCCAGGCGGGTGTCCAAAAATTGTCTGTTGAAAAGATTGGTCAGGCTGTCAGTAATGGAAAGTTTCTCAATCTTTTTGTATAGCTGGCAATTTTCAATCTTATTTGCCAGGATCTGGCAGACGGAGAGTGCCTTCTGCTGGTCGTAGATGCTGAAATCCGTTCCGTCCTTTTTACTAGTCAGATTTACAATGGCCAGAACATTGCCTTCCACTATTAGGGGAAGACACATAAACTTCGCATCGCTATACCTTTCCCCGGCTTTTGCGTTATACAGTTCTGAAAGCTTGAAGTTGTTTTCTACAATCACTTCTTTCTTTTCAAAAGCCCTTTTCATGATAGGCGAGTCTTCCACCCGAATGGTTGGGGCTTCTTTGTTCAAATCCGCACTGGTTCCAACCTTCAAAATGAACTGATCACTTTGCTCGGCGCAGAGCCAGACGGAAAAACGGACCACATCTTCAAATATCTCTGCAAAGTATCTCTGTGTAAAAGACATCACCTCATCCAAATTTACCAATCTGGTGATGCTTTCAAAGTAATTGTTGGCCAAAGTAGCGGTACGAAGGTATTCCTGGAGGATGCCGTTGGTTTCTCTCAACTCATCCTGCATCAATTTCGCCCTCATGTGGGACTTGACCCTCGCCAGGAACTCCTCGGAGTTGAAAGGCTTGGTAATGTAATCGATAGCGCCTTTATTCAGACCCTGAATTTTATCTTTAATATCGACCTTCGATGTAATGAAGATGATGGGGATATCCTGGGTCTTGGAGTCGTTTTTTAAATGATTGCAGATTTTGAAGCCATCAATATCCGGCATCATTATGTCAAGGAGGATGATGTCCGGTTTATTCGCAAAGGCCAGGGCGATGCACTCCTCGCCGTTGTAGCTTTTGAGGACCAAATACCCTTCTTTTTCCAGTATCTTGGAAATGATTAGGACAATTTCCGGTGCATCATCGGCCACCAACACTGTAGGCTGTTTTGTCACCCTCGATATAATCTGCTTCATAGCTCTTTGGGGTTTAGAATCAAAAACATTTTAATTTCAAACTTCTTCACTTAGAAATTTATTATAACAATCCTTCCGTCAGTAACCAATAGCATGTTGCAGAAAAATTATATGCGGATAATATCAAAAATTCACCTTTGCGGGTAATTTTTCTATAATGTTTTATTTTTTATAAGACCACAAACTATTAAAAATGCATACCGGGAATGAACTTCCAGTCTCATTCATCCTCCTTCAAAAGAAGCTGGGTGGTATGGACTACTGGAATATTAAGCCCCGCTCTGCTCAAGGCATCGCTGATATGGATCTGACAGGAGGGACAGCCGGTGGCCACTACCTCCGCTCCGGTCTTTTGGATTGCCTCCACTTTTTTTAAGGCGATTTCCCGTGCCAGGTCATCATATTTGAAACTGAACATCCCTGCCCCACCACAGCAAGCATCTGCGTCTTGCATCTCTACATATTCCACCCAGGGTATCGATCTCAACAACTCTCTCGGTTCCTCCTTCACTCCCTGGCCTCGGGCTAAGTGGCAGGGATCATGGTAAGTGGCTTTTATTTTTTTCTCTTTTGAAAAAGATCGTTGCATGCCCACCTTTTGTGAAATAAAAAGGTGTACATCCATCAGCTTTTCCATAATCTCTTGCGTTGCCTCGGTTTCCGACAACAGCGCATAAACCTCCTTCAGCATCAAACCGCAAGTGGCGCAGTTATGGATGATGTAATCAGGGTTCCATTTCCGGAATATTTCCAGATTGCGGCGCGCCAACTCCATCGCCACATCCCTTTCCCCGGAATAGTAGGCTGGGGCACCGCAGCAAGGTTGATCCTTGGGTGAAATAACTTCAATTTGATTTCTACTTAGAAAATCGATTACCTGTGAACACGCTTTTTGGTTAACCCAATCTCCCATGCAGCCGGAGAAGAATAGAATCCGCATTTTAGGATTTGATACTTCAACCACTTCGGGATACCTGTCTTTTAAACCAGGGTATTGGATCTCCGGTAACTCTTTTGGAGAAACCCTGCGGAATAGATTTCCCAAAAAGGAGTCAGCCAACCTCGCCAGGAAACGAACGCGCCGGTTGGAAGGCAGGATATGGCGCAGGATAAACCTGATGCCAGGGTCGGTCTTTCCATGTGTAGCTATTTCCGAGCGGGCGGCATTGATGATTTTCACGGGATCCACCCCGCTGGGGCACACCTTGGAGCAGTTGAGGCAGGACAAACAAAGGGACATCTTTTCTGAGAACTTCTCGGTAAGCTGGATTTCCCCTTTTAAAAGCGCATCGATAAGGCTGAGTTTACCCCTGGCCGACATGGATTCATCCAGCATCGCATCGTAGGTTGGGCAATTGGCATGGCATCCTGCGCACATGGCGCATTGGGAGACCTCTCCAGCATATTTTTCCAATTCGGGGTAGGGCATGGGGCTGAGATCCTTGAACTATTTAACAGCCTTTGAAAAAAACTTTACGAAAGGATATGGGCGAGGGGTGGGTTGGGGGATTAACCCTCAGGTATGGAATATTACCATTAAGTTAAGGAGAAATTTCTTATGGACCGATCATTTCCACGAAGGTTTGGGTAACAGAATCCATGGACCAATCGCGAGGACCCACAGCCTTGTGGATAATGACACCCGATTTATTAATGATAAAGGTCTCCGGGACGCCGGTGGTCTGATAAAGGTTTGCCACCTTTTTATCCGGGTCTAACATCACGGGGAAGGTAAGGGCATATTTATCCAGGTAAGCTTGGACATGATCTTTGCCTTCCTTATCGATTGTCACCGTCAGCATGGCAAAATCCCTCCCTTTAAAACGCTGGTAGAGCTTCTCCATGGAAGGCATCTCCTCCGCACAGGTAACACACCACGTGGCCCAAAAATTTAAAAAAACCACCTTGCCCCGGTAGTCGGATAATGTAAGTTCATTACCATCCATATTCGAAAGAGAAAAATCGGGGGCCAGATAGTTTTCCGCCGGGTACTCATATTTCGTGGTATCCACGCCATGGCCTATGGGGTCAACCCTGGTGAAGTTCCAAATATAAAGGGCGAGGAACAGAGAGGCCAGCAGGAAAAATGGGACATAGTTAACAGAAGTTTCTTTGGCTACAGACATGTGGTTTTATTCCAAGATAAATTTATTGAAATGACGTTCACAGTTCCTTGGTAAAAACATCGAAGCTCTTTTTATCGAATAGACAGAAAACAACACGGGAGATTTTTGTCTCCCCACTAAGATATTCTTTAACATTTCCCAGCATGATCCTCGCGCAACGGTCAATGGGAAACCCAAAAATCCCGGTGCTGATGGCTGGAAAGGCCAGAGTTTGAATACCCTTTTCGTCGGATCTTTTCAAGCTGTTCAAGGTGGCGTTTTTTAGTTTCTCGTCTTCGTCTCCTTCACCCATACGCGGCCCCACTGCGTGAATCACATGCTTGGCTTTTAGATTGCCTCCGGTTGTGACCACCGCGCCTCCCACATAGGTGCCGCCAATTTTGTTGCACTCTTGCTGGATGGTGGGTCCGCCCTTGCTTCGAATGGCACCTGCCACCCCTCCGCCCAGGATTAACTGGTCGTTAGCAGCGTTCACCACTGCGTCCACCTCCAGCTCGGTAATATCTCCCTGCCGGAGTTCGATCAATGAGTTGTTGACCTTGGTTTCCATGGCAGAACCCAACGCAAAAAGCCTTTCCTATAAAGGATTTACGGGAAACCCGCAGAATAAACTGAATATAACGCAGCTACTGGACATAGTCAAGCAAGCCTTTAATCGGAGAGAAAATGAATTTATAATGGCCTGGATCGACTTTCTGTTCTTTGGCGTGTGTCTTACTTGATTTATTTTGGAGTGGTATAGAGGAATGCGAGTTACTGTTTTAGGTTCGGGTACCAGCACCGGGGTCCCTTTGATCGGCTGTGAGTGCAGGGTATGCACTTCCATCCTCCCGGAAAACAAACGCTCCCGGT
>JAJDAS010000367.1 GCA_029261755.1 Nitrospinia bacterium | reverse complement strand
GCTGATACTGCCATGTTTCCAGCTTGACCCTTTAATGACATGATGTTTTCCTTCATTGGCGCCGGTTGGGTCCAAATATACTTTATTCGCACTGTAGGGAAAGATGGAATAAAAATCGTGGCACCATTCCGTTACATTCCCACCCATATCGTATAGGCCCAGTGAATTTGGGCTGAATTTCCCCGGAGGAGCGCTAACAACATAGCCATCATGATAAGCCGTCAAATGGTATTTCAGCAAGCCCTCGGCGGATTCGTCCAAATAATTTCCTGATTTTCCGGTGGGAGGGTATTTGTTGCCCCAGGGGTATTTCAGGGAAACCTTGCCCTTGCTGAGGCGGGCGGAATACTCCCATTCGGCTTCCGTGGGCAGGCGGTACCCGGTTCCTATAGGATCGGAACTGGTCCAACTACCACCTTTTTTGATATATACCGGTGGTAGCGAATCCTTTTCGCTGAGCCAGTTACAAAACATGGCTGCTTGCTCCCAGCTGATCTTTGCCACGGGCAATGGATCCTTATCCAGACTATGCCCTTGGAAGCTACCGGAGTTGTGGGAGGATAAAAACTGCCTGAACTCCTTGTTGGTTACTTCTCTGATTCCCATATAAAACGGCTTTTGCAGTGTGATCTTGCGAAGAGTCTCATTGGCACGGCGTCCTTGTTCCCGGCGGGATGATCCCATGGTAAAAGATCCAGGCCGAACCAGTTTCAGTTCATAACCGTTATTAGCGACCATGATACCGGCTCCGGCTTTCTGAACCACCGCTGGTTTACTCTTCATCTTCTTGCTCCCTCTATCCTCATTCTCTGCTTGTTGGTTCCCTATCTGCTCGGCTCCCGCCGTTTTAACCTCTGCCTGTTGACTCCTTGTCAGCCGAGCCAACTGAACTTTGATTTCCTGCTCAAATCCAGGGCGAGGTGTGATCTCGGACTGATATGATTCATAGCCTTCTTTTGTGATCTCCAAGGAGTGTTTCACTGCAACCAGTCGCAATTGCTTACGTGATTTGCCCATGCTTTTTTCGTCTACGAAAATTTCCGCATCTGCCGGTTCTACCTTTAGGTTGATGATGCCTAACTTGGGTTTCAGTTTGACGGTGATGGTTTTCGATTTTGCGCTTTTAACGCTGACTTTACGTTCCACCTTTTCGTATCCTGATTTGGAAAAATGGAGCATGTGGGTTGTGTTTGGGGAGACCTTTAGTTTTATAGGGGTCAGACCGGCAAAGGTTTTTTCAAGCATTACGCTGGCTCCGGGCGGGTCTGTCTTCACCGTCAGATTGCCATCTTCTGGTTTCAAACGGATGAGGCCCAATGACTGGGGTTCATTGGCCTTCACCTTCAGGCGGGTACTCCATCGCTTGAAGCCAGCGGATTTCAGTTCCAGGTTATGATCGCCCAGCGGCGGTTCCAGTTTTAAGGGGGTTCTGCCCATGTTTTTACCATCAAGCAGGACGGTTGCACCTTTAGGAATGGAAGTGATGGATAGTTGGGACCATCCCGGTACCAGGGCAAAATCGAACTGCTGCTGAGCGGCACAACCTTCCACCTTAACCATGGTGTGTTGGGCAATGTATTTATTGGCGCGAACTTGGACCTTGCGCTCACCCGCTTCTACTTTTACTGCTGACAATGGTGTTTGCCCTACTTCTTTGCCGTCCACAAATACCCTGGCTCCCTCCAGAGGCACCAAAGGCTTATCCGCACGGTGAGCCTTAAACGATAACCGCCCCGGAAGTTTCTTCATTGAAAAACTTAGTTCCTGACTTTTTTCATCACCCACCACAAACCGCTTGTTCAACGTCTGAAAGCAGTTCTTGGTTGCTTGGAGAGAGTATTCGCCGGGTTGCAACAGGTAGTAGCTCCCGACTTTGGGAGCTGCTATGCCTCCCTGAACGAAAACCTGGTCCGGCTTCGGGTCGATCTGAATCACCACTTGCTGGGAGGTAAACACAAACCAAGCCGAGGCGCAAAGCGAGATGAGACATGCCACCACCACCGTGGAAAGCAACCATTTCCATACGGTTGATTTTGGACCCCGACGACGGCTTTTGGAGCGAAAAGAAACCGGCTTGATCTCCACCGGCTCTCCATTGTAATCCGAAATTTTATCGTACTTATTCAAATTTCATCCCTGCATGTGACGGTGATGTGTAATGGCTCTTCACTCGATTTTACAACGATTTTTTTGCGGAAATCTTTGTATCCGTTGCGAGTTCCCAACACCGTATAGATTCCGGGTCGCAAGTGAAGCTCGCGCTCTGAAAACCTGCCTAGCTTACCCACCCTGTAGACGGCTATTTCCGTTAGTCCATCCGACTCAATGGTAATGGTCACTGTAGCTTGTGCCAGTTGTATCAGCTTTTCCAGCTCTTTTGTTTGGGCCGCCAGTTTGGGTCCTTTCGGCTCTATCTCCTGGGCTTCCCTGAGTACCAGGATGGCGTTGTTCAGTTGTTCGTCCGACTCCATGATTTGTGGATTGGCGATCACATATTGGATTCGCGTGGCCAGATTGGCCTGTTGAACGGCCCGCTTTTTTCCCTGGATGGCAAACTGGAGTTTTTTGTCGATGGCCAGGGCGTCCATATACAATAAAAGCGCTCTTTGCCAATCTTCCGACTGTTCAGCCTCCAGCGCTTCCTGCCTGAGCTTGTCAATGCCGGCCAGGGTAATGACTTCCTCCACTTGCGCCAGGGCCTCCGCGACTTCGGGGGACTCGGGCCTGAGGGACCTTGCCTCCAGCAGTTTTGTCCGGGAGAGTTGGTAATTGTTGTCGTGAAAAGCAGCCAGCCCTTCTGATATCAGTTGCCGAAATTGTTCCTCTTCCGCCTTAGCAGTGTTTTCCGCTACCCTGGTTTCTCTTGGGAATGGCCTACTACGGGATTCTTGAAGTTGAACAGAACTTGCTGAAACAGGTTCGGGCAACCAGCCAGTTACAAAGATCATCAACAGCAGGGAAATTGCCAGCGGCAGGATTTTCAAAGGAAAGCGTTGTTTGATCGGGGAGATGCGGGCAAGAGACATTTGGTTTTTTTCAATGGGTGGGTAGGCGACTAATGGTAAAAGATGAACGTCGAACATCGAACTCTGAACATCGAACGTCGAAGAAGGTAGGAATCTTTGAAAAAAAATCTACTTGCTGGCTCCACAGGGCTGCGACACTATAGAGCCAACTGGGAAAAATAATTGTTTTATTTAAAAAACCTACCTTTTTCGATGTTCAGCGTTCGATGATAATAGTTTAAAAGGCCCTCAGTTAAGGTAAAATGTGTTTTCTCACAAACTCATAACCTTAAAGGAGGGCCTATGGAATTTGCCAAGGTTTCTAAGAAATATT
>JAJDAS010000366.1 GCA_029261755.1 Nitrospinia bacterium | reverse complement strand
AGCACATATCAGTGATTTTCACTCAGCATCAATACGGGCGTTTGAGAAGGCTGGCTTCCTGATCAACCACAAAATGATATTCAAAGGCGCAAATGTTGTAGAAATGTTTCTTTGTCGTGAAAGTAAACTATATGACAAATATTTCAACAGAAGAGTAGGGGCCATAATTCAAGCCAGGATGGGGTCGGAACGTCTTCCAGGTAAATCCTTGGTTGAGATTGCAGGAAAGCCTTTGTTGGCACATATCATTACAAATTTAAAAACATCAAAGTATGTAAGCCGCATCATTGTGGCAACCTCTGATCAAGAGAATGACATACCAATTATGAAACTTGCTGAAAAGTTGGGAGTTGAAAGCTTTGCCGGTAGCGAGAATGATGTCTTAGCTCGCTATAAAGGAGCGGCTGAAGCCTTTGATTTGGATATTGTGGTAAGAGTTACGGGAGACAATTTATTTACTGATATCGATGGAATTGACCGCACCATTGCCCTGTTTCTAAGAGAAGAACCTGACCTGGCATCCAATGGAGGTGAAAATGGATATCCTCTTGGAACTGCTGCAGAGGTTGTTTCTACAAAAATACTTCAAAACATTAGCAAACTGGTTCAAGAGCCGGATGTAAGAGAACATGTAACGCTATACCTTTACAAGCAAAAGGAAAAGTACAACATTGCATACTTAGAGCCTCCGGCTGAATACAAAGATTTAAAACTCCGGCTCACCATAGATACTCCTGAAGATTTAAAGTTGATCCGCCTTCTTTACGAAAAACTGCAAATTCCTGAGGAAGGTTTTAATGCACTGGGCGCTGTTGAGTATTTAAATAAAAATCCTGAATTAAAAAAAATTAATTCCCATATAATGCAAAAATGTTTTTAATGTGGAGGCTACAATGAGATATTGTAAAAAATGTATTTACCCTGACACCAGACCGGAACAGGTTTTTGATGAAGAGGGAGTATGTGACGCATGCAGGTCCGCCGAAAGAAAAAATGTTTCAATAAATTGGGAAGAACGTCGTAACGAATTTAATAAGATCCTGGAAAACTATCGAAATAAAGATGGTTCCTGGTGGGATTGCATCATTCCCGTGAGTGGTGGAAAAAACAGTTGTTACCAGGCGTTAACATTGAAGAATGAATTTGGAATGAACCCGCTGCTGGTAAATTTTATTCCTTGTGAAATGACTGAAATTGGCCAAAAAAACATTACCTTTCTTAGAAACTTGGGCTTCGATATTATCCAAGTTGGTGTCAACCGTAAGGTTTACAGAAAAATGTCCTCAAAGGGTTTTTTTGATTTAGGTGATTGCTGTTGGCCGGAACATATTGGGATCTTTACTACTCCGGTTCGGGTGGCCGTGCAATACAATATCCCTCTCATCATCTGGGGGGAAAACTCTCAGCTTGAATATGGCGGTCCGGCATCTTGGAGGGAGAAAAATTGTTTAGATAGAAACTGGCTGGAGCAGTTCCAAATGCTTGGGTGCAGAATTTCCGACCTGATAGACGAAGGATACGACAGGAAAGATCTTATTGGCTATGAATATCCATCAGATGAAGAACTAAAAAAAATAGGAGTTACAGGTCTTTTTTTAGGATATTACATTTTTTGGGACAATATGGTTCAAGCACAACAAATGATCGACATGGGTTTTACAGTTAACCCGGATGGGCCATGTGAAGGCGGTTACTATAATTTTGAAAATC
Organism: Nitrospinia bacterium; assembly: GCA_029261755.1. Lineage (GTDB taxonomy): Bacteria > Nitrospinota > Nitrospinia > JACRGO01 > JACRGO01 > JACRGO01. The sequence goes on along the minus strand of JAJDAS010000366.1, from coordinate 2,737 downwards.
TCGATTGTAAATGGATAGGCGGGCTTCATGACTATATGAAATATCTAAAATACGGTTATGGAAGGGCCACCGATCAACTATGTATTGAGATTAGAAACGGTCGGATGGATCGCTCAGAGGCGTTGAAATTAGCAAGAGAATTAGAAGGTAAAATCCCAAAGAAATACCACCAGGATTATTTAGATTTTATTGGATGTACGGATAAAGAGTTTAGAGATAATCTAGATAAGTTCACCAATAAAAAAATATTTGAAAAAGATAACGATGGGAAGTTGATTCGTGACGAAAATGGAGACGTAATTAAAATTGATTACGGTTATTGATATTAAAATTGGGAACATTGGCAGTGTTACCAGAGCCCTCCAAAAAATCAAAGCTCCCTATCAGGTTACCAGTGATCCTGAAGTAATAAAAACCGCTAAAAAAATAATTCTGACTGGGGTAGGAAACTTCCGGGAAGCATCCGAAAGAATTAAATCTTCGGGAATTGATAAGGCAATTAAAGAAAAAGTTCTTAAAGAAGGTACGCCCATTTTGGGAATATGCCTTGGTATGCAACTTATGGCCTCTACAGGATCGGAAGGGGGCGTATCGGACGGTTTGAATTTATTCAAAGGCGAAGTAAAGTACCATAGATGTTCATCCTTAAAGCTGCCTTTACCCCATGTGGGATGGAACAAAGTTGATAACGGTAACCTGCCGATTTTGAAGACAATTCCCGATGGCTCCCATTTTTATTTTGTGCATAGCTACGAACTGCTTGTGGAAAAAGACGTTCCCGCTGCCACTTGTCACTATGGCGTTGACTTTGTTGCGGCCATCCAAAAAGAGCATATTATAGGAACTCAGTTCCATCCTGAAAAAAGTCAGAACGTGGGGCTTGCCTTACTGCAAAATTTTGCCGAGGGTAATTACTAATGTTATGTAAAAGGGTAATCCCACTCGTTTTGCTTGACGGATACTCCGTTTTAAAAACGATTGAGTTCAATGTTAGAAGAAACCTGGGGAACCCTATCACCATTGCAAAAATTTATAATTCCAGGAAAGTTGACGAATTAATACTACTGGATATAGATGCTTCAAAGGAAAAAAGAGGTATTGATCTTCAAACGGTAACAGCAGTTGCCACGGAATGTTTCATGCCATTGACTGTAGGAGGAGGGATCAGAACTTGTGATGACATTTCCTCCATTTTGGAGGCAGGGGCGGATAAAGTGTCAATCAATTCCAGTTTTTTGGAAAACCCGGAATTTATCAACACGGCAGTTCAGGTTTTTGGCAGTCAATGTATTGTTGTGTCGCTGGATATCAAAAAAGATGAGAAAGGTGAATATCAGATATTTTCTCATGCCGGTGTGAAGCACGAATTATCAATTATAGAAGCAATAGATAAAATACGGGAATATAAAGCAGGGGAAATTCTTCTAAATGATGTTGATTTAGATGGTAAGATGACCGGGTATGATATTGACCTCATCAAGTTGGTCTCATCTAAAATCAACATTCCGGTTATAGTTGCCGGCGGTGCATCGAAGCCTGAGGATTTTGCAGAAGGAATCAATGCCGGAGGGGCCGCAGTGGCTGGTGCAAGCATTTTTCACTTTACAAGTTTTACACCAAATGACTGCAAGGAATCCATGAACAAAGCAGGGATTCCAGTGAGGATACTATAAAATGAATTCATCAATAGAAATTGTAAGAAATAATCGACTTGCTAAAGAAATAGTTTTAGTGGATGGCCCACCACGTGCGGGTAAATCCATGCTTGGGTTTTTGATAGGAAGTTTTGATAGGGTGGAAATTGAACGAATTGAAGCTATTATCGAGTCCATACCTCTCTTTTATAATCTGAAAAAACTTGAGAAGGATGCGGCCATTGCTTTATTGCGCAGAGAAATCGATATTAAGGTTTACGACTCAATGATATCACGAAACGTAAACTTTAGAACAAAAGACAGAACTGGGGTATTTTACTATGCAAATTTTACAAAATATCTGAAACGATTATTGTTGGAGGATGGAGATAGCGTTGTAAAGCGAATTAATAATGAAAGGCCAATATTTCAATGCATGACGCATGATATGCTGCACAAAATTGACTTGTTTTATGATGCATTTGGAGATGGGCTTCGTGTGCTGGAAATGGTTCGACATCCTGTTGATTTGGTTCACTCCATGTTCTCTCGTGGCTACGGAGATGATATAGGTAAGAATCCTCGCTATTGGGAACATGCTATTAACGCTGATAACCAGGATGTTCCTTATTATGCGATTGGCTGGACTGATGAATTTTTAGCTATTTCGCCCATGGAGCGTGTGATAAGGATATTGGAAACTCTTGTAAATAAAATGCATGACAAATGGGAGATACTGTCGTGTGAACGAAAAAAACAGGTGCTGGTATTGTCTTATGAGGATTTAGTAACGGACTCGCATAATTACCTGGATTTAATTGCAAAGTTTTTAGGTTCCAGGCAGACAATTTATACCAAAAAGGCTTTAAAAAAATTAAAACTCCCAAACACCATCAGTCCGAAAGGGAAAGAAAAGAAATTTAAGTTCATAAAAGAAAGGGCATCCGATGATTACCTTAAGATCTTATATAAGATGGTTGAGGAATATGAAGCTAAAAAATGGGGTATATTTTCTTGATCAACGGTATTTTTCATGATTCAAACAGATAAAATGATTAAACTTATTGTTTCACTCGGTCCATCTACGATGAATAAACCCGAGT
>JAJDAS010000365.1 GCA_029261755.1 Nitrospinia bacterium | reverse complement strand
TTTACCGATGCATTTTTTGACACCAGGTTTTTTTCGTTGTGGGCATAGATACTCATCAGATTTTCATTATGCTTGATCACCACCATTTTACCGTATCCCGTAGGTCCCCAATCGCTGAACACCACTTTCCCGGATGCGGCGGCGCGGATGGGGCTTCCCTTCTTGGCGCTGATATCCAGCCCGTCATGGGGGCGGCCTTTTCGCAGGCCGAATTTTGAGGTAATTTTTCCTTTCACCGGCCAAGCAAAATGCCCTTTCTTGATTTTGACGTTTTTGGTGTTTCCGTATGTTTTTACAAGAATCCCTTTTTTGGCTTTGCCCTTTTTCTGCTTTTTGGGGCGGGTGGGAGCGTGGGCAGCTACTTGGCGTTTCTTTCTTACCCCGGGAACAAATATTTTTTCCCCTACCTTAATATCCCTGGGATCGGAAATCCGGTTTACTCTGAGAAGTACCTTGGGATCAACACCGTAGGTCTTAGCGATTCGGTATACGGTCTGGCCTTTTTGGACTACATGAAAGACGCCTGCTTTGCTTACGGAGGTTTTTGGGTAGCGACTGGTAGTGACAACTCCGCATCCAGCTAATAACAGGATCAATCCTGCAGTCAAAATGGTTGCAGATAGGCTGAACCGAGTTTTCATGGCCTTACTATCTTTTTCTTTCAAAGCAGTCATTTTTCAAACTTTTAACCGCGAATGGTCGCGAATTAACGCGAATAAAACCATAGAAGCAATAGATTCAAAACCGCTCACGGTTCAAGGTTCCCGGTTCCGGGTTGTCTGGAAGCCAGGCTAACGCTTAGTTTTAACACGTTTGACCTCGCACGGGGTTGGCGTGAAACCTCCCAAAAATCAGCATCCGAGAAAATCGGAAGGGGGTCGCCGGGAAATACCGTTGAAATTTAAGGCGGTTCAGGCTTTATCAGCCTTGAACCCTGAACCTTGAACCAGATAACCTGAGCAGTTACAAAAAAAGATTGTTGTTTTTTTGTGTCTTTGTGCCTTAGTGCCTTAGTGGCTAATAAAATTTCAAATATCTTTGGTTAGATTTTCCAGCTCGGAAAAGAGTTCCTCCAGGCTTTGGAAATGCTTCACTTCGTCCAGCCCTTTCCACTGGCATCGGTAGGCCAGGACCGGCTTGCCGATTTTGAGTCCAATGGCTATTTCAGACAGAGTTCCGTACTCCCCCGATACCGCCACCAACAGGTCGGATGAGCGAGCTATAATCACGTTACGGGCATGGCTCAGGCCGGTGGCAATGGGATAGTCGATGTAGGGGTTAGCCTCGGAGGGGAGGAACCCCGGCAAGATGCCAATGGTGGTTCCTCCCCCTCCTTTGGCCCCCCTGGCTGCGGCTTTCATGACTCCCCCCAAGCCACCGCAGACCAGGACATGTTTTTTTCCCCCTATCCATGCCCCAATTTTCTCCGCCGCCTCGTCAATTTCCGCGTCACACGAACCGGCCCCTATCACTCCTATTTGCATTTTCTCCCCGTTTTTCACTCGAACTTTTTCCACAAGGGCACTTTCAAAAACTCCCTTTTTTGAAAGAACCTACCGTTAATTCCCCCTTTGTTAAGGGGGCTAGGGGGTTGTAAAGTGAGTTTTTGGAAGTACCCACAAGTTTATATGGTTTCCCGGCTATTCTTTGTCTGTTTCCTCCCAAATAGGGTACACTTGAAACCACATAGACAAAGTTTTGACGGAAACCAGCCCTTAAAGAGAAGCATTGCACTGTTTGTGCCAAGACTTGATCCTTCAAAATGCTTTTCAGGCCCGGAGGGCCGAAAGCGTATAGCCGGGGGTGGCAGCCCCCGGAATTAGGAAACAAAAAAATTGAGCCCCAAGGTGGGCGAAAGAAAAACTTCAAAATTCTGCGGTTCTTTGTTCGATATTCAATTATTTTCAACGATTTCGGAATTTTAAGAGAGAAATGCACCACCCCCTATTTTCATCTACTTTCTTAGCCTGACGGCTATGCCCTTTATCCCCCCTTTCGTAAGGAGGGGACTTTTTTTCCAACTGAGGCAAGCAGACTTAATTTACATCTTTATCACCAGGAAAGACTTTGCCCACTAAACGAAAAAATCCTTGCGGTCCATGCACCCTGTGCGAATTCATCCAGCTTCCTTATGCCAAGCAGTTGAAACTGAAGCACGAGGAGTTCCAATCCATTCTCCACCATCTGGGAGCGCCCATAGAACCCGCTCTTCCATCGCCTCAAAAAAAACACTTTCGCAACAAATTACTTTTGCCTCTGAAAAGGAAGGGAAACCGGCTCTCCATGGGATTCTTCAAGCACGGAACCCACCAAATCATGGAATTCGTCCCCTGCACCACCCAGGATGAGCGACTCAACAAAGCCGCCCTGGCCGTAAAAAGCGTTTTAGAAAAAATGCCCCTTAACATTTATGACGAAAAGAGGCATTCGGGCCTTTTGAGGTACCTTTTTTTACGCTCTTCCGCCCATACCGGAGATATCCAACTGGCCTTCGTGGTGACGAACCCCATCTATCCCGGGATGAAAAATGTCAAAAATCTGCTGAAAGAGGAGTTCCATCGACAGGGACTAAGGTTGTCCGGCTTTCTCCTGAACATCAACGAAAGGAAAACCAATGTGATCCTGGGCAACAAGGAGAAGGTGGTCTTCGGCAGCGCGAAATTGAAGGAAAGGATATTGGGGGTGGATTTCGAGGTGTCGGTCTCCTCTTTTCTTCAGACCAACCCTGGAATGGCGGAAAAAATGACAGAGAAGACCATAGAGATGCTGAGCCTTAAGGAGTCCGACTCAGGACTGGACCTCTATTGCGGCATGGGATCCATAACGCTTTGTCTGGCGAGGAAAGCCAGCCTCGTCACCGGCATCGATAACGTGCAAAGCTCCATAACGGATGCCGCACAAAATGCAAAACTCAACGGGCTAACAAACACCCGATTCCACTGCACGGACCTGAATCAAAGATTGCCGCTACCCACCCATCCGGTGGATTTCGTGGTTATGGACCCAGCCAGGCAAGGCTGTTCGGAGAAGGTGATTCAGTTCCTCCTCCATCAAAAGGTAAGAAAGGTGGTTTACATCTCCTGCAATCCGGTGAGCCTCAGAAGGGACCTGGCTCTTTTGAAAAAGGGAGGGTATGGAATCAAGTCCATCCAGCCGGTGGATATGTTTCCCTACACCAGGCATATGGAGTCCATTACGCTCTTGGAATTTGCCGGAAGGGGGAATGCGAGAGGCAAAGGAACAGCGAAGGTCGGCAGAAAGCGCCCTCCTTGCAAGTGAATTCCCCCAATGTTAACATTATGAAAAATCACCAATTTTAGGCGCCCATAGCTCAGTTGGATAGAGTGACAGATTGCGGTTCTGTAGGTCGCAGGTTCGAATCCTGCTGGGCGCGCCATAAACAATAAAAAAGGGCTAACCGGTTTCGGTTAGCCCTTTTTTTTCTTTGCCACTTACACGTGAATCCTAAGAATTGATCTCTCGCAATCTGAAAAAAACAAGATTTTAACCACTAATGGACACTAATTAGCACTAATAAAGCTTTTATAATTATAATATAATTAGCATGGATTAGTGAAGATTAGTGGTTAAAAAAGTTTTTGGTTTTTGTGCTTTCGCGTTAAAATTCAAAATATCCCGCCCACGAAACGCACGAAAGGACACGAAAAAAACCTACCTCAAATCTAAAATATATTTGGTTAGCCTTTCTCTGTGACCTCTGTGGTTAAATTGGTTTCTTGTCTTGCCCCAAAAGCTTCCTTCTCCATCACTCCATCACTCCATGCCCTTCTATTGTTTTAAAAGCTTCCTTCTTAATAACCCCGCTCAATAAAATGAGGGCCACCAGGTTGGGAAAGGCCATAAGGCCGTTCATGATGTCCGAAAAGAGCCAAACCAGCTCCAGCTTGGAAACAGCCCCTAAAACCACCACCACACAAAAGACCATGCGGTAGTGGACCAACAGCCGCGTTCCGGTAAGATATTCCAACCCCTTTTCCCCGTAATAGCTCCATCCCAATAAAGAAGAATAGGCGAAGAGGATCAGGCCCACGGCCACGATAATCCCCCCGAGACTGCTCCCCAGTCCATGGGTGAAAGAAGCGGCGGTTAGCTCCGCTCCCGTGAGTCCGGTGGTCCATTCCCCGGAGGTGATGATCACCAAGGCCGTCATGGTGCATACGATAATGGTGTCGATGAAGGTCTGGGTCATGGAGACCAGGGCCTGGGTTTTCGGACACTTGGTCTGCGCGGCTGCGGCGGCGATGGGGGAACTCCCCAGGCCGGATTCGTTGGAAAAGATACCCCGCGCCACTCCCATTCGGATGGTGATCATGATGGTGGCGCCCAGGAAACCTCCCGTGGCGGAAGTGGGCGAAAAAGCCTTTTCAAAAATCAGAAGCAATGCTGCGGGAATTTCGGCGAAGTTCAGGACCAGAACCACGGCGGCGGCGGTGAAATAAAAACAGACCATCACCGGGACCAGCACACTGGTTACCTTCCCGATGGATTTGATCCCTCCCAGTATTACCAGGGCGGTAAGCACGCCGAGGATGATTCCCGTGGCCAGGGGAGGGAAATGAAAGACCCTTTCCACGGCGTCCGCTACGGAGTTGGACTGCACCATGTTCCCGATGCCGAAGGAGGCGATCACGGTAAAGGTGGCAAAGGAGACGGCTAAAATTTTCCAAATCTTGCTGGGTCCGATCTGTTCGATATAAAACATGGGTCCTCCGGCCATATTCCCTTGGTCGTCTTTGATCCGGTACTTTACCGCCAGGATTGCTTCCGCGAATTTGGTAGCCATCCCCACGAAGCCGGTAAGCCACATCCAGAAGATGGCACCGGGTCCACCCACGGCAATGGCCGTGGCCACCCCGGCGATATTTCCCGTTCCCACCGTAGCCGCAAGAGCGGTCATGAGGGCCTGAAAATGAGAAATATCCCCTTCTGCCCCGCTTTCCCTCTTCCTAAAAAAGGCGAGCTTCAGGGCGGTACCCAGTTCTCTGAACTGGAGTCCGCGCAGGGAGACGGTGAGGAAGATGCCCGTCCCCAGGAGCAGCAGAATCAACGGCCATCCCCAGATATAGCTGTTTAGGGTTTTTAGAATTTCCATGGCATGAAAAAAGTGACGAGTAACGAGTGACAAGTGACGAGTCCCAGCAGGCTTTTCTTGATATGCGTCATTTGTTGTGAGAAAAAGTTAATTAACGATCTTTCCGTGTATTTTCGTGTGTTCCGTGGGCTAGGTGTTTAAGGTTTTTTTTCTTTGAGATGATGCACAGAATAAACGAGTAACAATATAAAATCAAAATATTTCGTAACTGCTTAGGCAGTCAGGTTCAAGGTATGGTCTGGTGGGTAATCACCATTTCCTCCAGAGTTTCTTCCACATTTGCTTGCGTTTAAGGTAAGTTCTCTTCAACTGGCAGCTTTTCAAGGGCAATGGCCCGAAAGCGCATCTCGATACACATTCGATAAAAAAAGGCCAGCCCTTCATTTTTCAGAAAGGCTGGCCCATGACTTGACTGGTTTTCTTTTAATTCGGAAACCCATCAAATCATCTGAAACAAAAACTAATGCAATCTAACGTTTTTTCAAAGAACGATCCAATAAAAACAACTTCTCTCAATCCGTAAAACTACTTCAGTAACAAAAACGGCAAAACATGAACACAGGCATAAAAAGCGGCAAAGGCGAATAGTACATAGGTCATTTGTTTGTTGTCGGCATGAGTTTCCATTATCTTTCTCCTTGAGTGAATTAGGGTTTTAAAAATTGGTTCGTAAAAAATTCGGAATAAAAAAAAAATTATTAAATAGTGCGTCACCACCTTTCCAAAAAATAAGAGTAAAAATGTAGGTTAATCAATCTAAGTAACCGATAAAATTACCAGCTCTTTTATTTCTACCGGGCTATCTACTTGACTCAACCATGCACCACATCTTGTGGTTGGTGTTGAAAAAAAAACAAAAATTTATCTAAAATCTGTTTAATGCCCATGAAACTTATCCTAAAACACCATAGAATGGGATCTGGTTGGCTTTT
>JAJDAS010000364.1 GCA_029261755.1 Nitrospinia bacterium | reverse complement strand
CTAAAATGGACTGGATTGTTCAAAAAGCAACCGAACTTGGCGTTGATGAAATCTTGCCCTTTACCTGTGAAAGGGCGATGAGGAAGGAACCCGGAAAAGCCAGGTGGAACCGCTGGGAAAAGATCACAAAAGAAGCGGCAGAACAATCCGGCAAGGTTTATATTCCCGAAATCAATCATGTGCTTTCTTTCCCGGAGTTATTGGGACTGGAGAGAGAACACCCTCTAAAAATTATTTTTTGGGAAAAGGAAAAGAACTCTTCCCTTCAATCCATTCTCCAAAAAAAAGAACTCCCGCAATTTGAAAACCTGCTGGTTGTCATCGGACCCGAAGGCGGCTTTAGCGTTAAAGAAATTGAAGAGGCGATCAAAGCAGGCTTTATGCCCTCCGGTCTGGGGCGGAACATACTTAGGGTGGAAACAGCGGCATTAGCGGTTGTTAGCGTAATTCAGTTTTCGCTTGGCAGGTTTGGATAGAGAGTAATTGATTTTCATTAACGGTTCCTAAAGAGATTCTGATGGAAGACAAACCCACAACAGAAGAAAAACCAAAAAGGAAAAAAAAATCACCCTATGTGGAAAAGGTGGTGGATATCGATAGCTCTTTTGATGTTCTTGAGACCCTCCTCAACGACCTTCTCAAGATGATGGGTATCGTGGTTATCGATAAAGCTACTTACCAAAAAACGGCCCAATCTAAAATAGACACCAAGCTTTTCAAGTCCGAGGATGAAAAAAGGCTTTGGCAGATTCGCCAGATCAACCACTTCAGAGGCAATGCAGTTCAAGGCGCCATAAGATCTCTGAAGAATGAATTTAAAATAAAAGAAGAAAAAACCAAAAAAATTGATACCGCAGTCCTATTGATGGAAACCATCAATAAGAACCTTTCCGTACTCCCAAAAAACGCAAAAAACGCCACCTCAAGCAGAGATAGAGAGTTAAACGAAACTCAGGAAATCCTTGATGAAAAGGAGCGCATCCTTTCGGCCCAGTTAGCTTCAGGTGTTAAAGCCGACCTCAAGGACGACAAAACTCCCAAAAGGATGAAGGAGATTTCCATCATCCGCGAAGGGGCCATTCATTCAAATATCCAGGCCATCACGGCTTTGGAGGAAATCATTGAAGCCCTGGAAGAGCTGGAAGGCGCGTCGGGACTGGAAGCTCTGGCCAAATCCTACTACAGGCGATATTCGCATTTAGTGAAGCCGGTTGGGATGGCTTTCGGAGCCATGTTTGCTTTAATTATTGTCGCCTTGATTTACAAAACAATCAGTCCCTATTTGACTCCACCCCCAAAGAAAGAAGCCAAGTTAAAAGAAAAACCCAAGGAACCAAAGCCCGAAAAAAAACAGGAGCTTGTCGAAGAAGGGAAAAAGCCGGAGAAACCGAAAAAGCGGCAGTTGACGCCGGACGAGCAGTTTAAAGAACTCCTGTTGAATAAAAAATTCGTTCCCTCTTGCACCAACAGCTACGTAATTTTAGTTGGGAGAAATTTATCCAACAAGCTTGCGAGAAGAGATGCAATCCAATTTCTCAAAAAAAAGAATATTGCCACAGAGGGGAAAAATGCAGTACAAGTTATTCAGGTTAGAGACGAAGTTGAGTTAGCGGCAGCTCTTCTGAATGGAGCTTTGAATAGCCCTTATTGCGTGGAAGGAAAACTCTTTCACCCCATAGAATTTGGATACGACCTGGGCAGGTTTCCGGTCTATTTGTCCAGTAAAGTGGACCCCAAAAGCTTGGATGCCCAATTCCTAATCAAAGAACAATTGACTTTTGCCAAAAGAAAGATGAGAAGAACCCGGGCCTACTATTTGCCGAAGTTGTACCTGGAAAAAAAGAAAAAAGGGGAAGAAGAATCTAATCAGGTTGAAGAGGAGTACAGGAAAGCGGTGAAGGAATATCTGCTTAACTATCGTAGAGCAAAATTAGTCGCAAAAGAAAAAAATCCTGAACTTTTAGGGAATGCCCCTAAAAAGAAATGAAACTATGAAACTAATCCACAATGTATTCTCCCATCTTATCCCTAACGGAATCAAAAAACTCCTCCAGGCTACCGGGAAAGCCTTGCCGGCTATTTTTATTTTGGCATGTCCATGTTTGGTTTTTTCAGAGACATCCAACCTGTCCGAACTAAAACTATAAATCGCAAAATACAAAGAAGAGGTGGAAAAAAAAACCGGTGATGCCTTGACGCATTATCGTCTCGGGATGGCTTATGACAAAGCAGGAATGTTTGTAAAAGCGGGTAAGGAATTTTCTAAGGCAAGGGCAAACGATCCTGGAAATAAGGAGCTAGGAGCCGCCATCGAAAAAGTATTATTCAAACAGGCGGAGGTGGCCCGGTATAGCTCCGAAGGATGGTCTAATATTGTGCAAAAGAAGTATAAAGAAGCAATCGGGAAGTTTACAAAGGCCATAAAGATCAACTCCAATGTTGCAATGAACCGCACCGGTCTTGGTAACGCATACGCTGGAATCGGGAAAGACCGGGAAGCCATTGCGGAGTACCAAGAAGCCTTGAAGATAAAGCCCCGCCTTGCCGAGGCCCATTGCCTTCTCGGAAGGAGTTATGAAAAGATCGGGAAAGATCAAGGAGCCATCCGGGAGTTAGAACAAGCCGTCAAAATTAAACCGCGCTATCCGGAGGCACACTTCTCTCTTGGTTGGAGTTATGCAAAAGTTGGAAAACTCAAGGAAGCAATTCTCTCGTACAAGGAACTCCTGAAGCTTGTGCCTGATGATGCGGATGCTTATTTTTCCATTGGACTGTTTTCCATGCTGCTGGAAGACTACAAGGAGGCAGTCTCTAACTTAAAAAAGTCGGAAAAACTATTCATCAGGAATAAGAACAAGCTGTTTGCTTCCAAAGCACGGAAAGCTATAGCTGAAGCCTACGGAAAATCCGGCACGAAGGCGGAAGATTACCCCAGTGAAAATATTCCGGCTTCCTCCAAAAGGGTGAAGAACTCCATTTCCACAAAGAGTAAAAAATCTACCTATCTCGGTACCGGATTCATGCTGGGCTCCTCCGGTTATGTCCTAACCAACTACCATGTGGTGAAAGGGGCTAAATCCATTATGGTCAAGTTTCAAAACGGTGAAAAGAGCCTTGCGAAAATCGTGGTTAAGGATAGCTACAACGACATTGCCGCTCTGGAACCCAGCGGACTTCCCGAAATACCCACTTTCAGGATTCAGCTTGGAGACTCTTCCAGGATTAGCGCTGGCGGTAAGGTTTTTACCATCGGTTTCCCGGTGAGCAAAATATTGGGACAAAAAGCAAAGTATTCCGAGGGCGTTATCAATTCCACTTCGGGAATCAATGACGATCCAAGATTATTTCAAATCAGCGTTCCCGTGCAACCTGGAAATAGTGGAGGTCCGTTGTTCAATGAACAGGGAGAGGTAATTGGCATGACGACATCGTCTTTTGACGTGTCCAAAGCCTTCCGAGCCATGGGGGCTGTCCCCCAAAATGTAAATTTTGCAATAAAATCCATATTTATCGAAAACCTCCTTTCTAATCTACCGGAATCGGATATTTCGAAAAAAAGCACGTTTATTTCCAATGAACCGCAGTCAAACGCCTCCAACTTTGTGAGCCAGGTAACGAACAACATTGTGTTGATTGAAGTGGAGCGATAGCCGGTGGCGTTCCTAAAGGCATTCTGCCTAAATAAATTACAGATCCCCCTCTCAGCATTTTTAATGACTCAATGGTTCAATGATTCAATAAATTCATCTTTTTTGGGAGGAAGCAAATGATTAAAATCTTTTATGCAAAAAAAACAATCGGGTTCATCAAAATTGTTTCGTGTGCTGCGATTTTGTCGGTTGCAACCACATCGGCATTAGCAAAAGACCAAAGTGCAATGAGCTTTATTGCCATTGGCGACACCCCTTATTCCGAAACGGAAAACAAACGAATAAAAAGCGAGATTTCAAAAGCGATCAAAGATGCCCACCCACCTTTTGTGGTCCATCATGGAGATTTAAAAGGCGGCGGGGAAGCCTGCACGGAAGAGTTGCTGACGGACAGGCGGAATGATGTTTACGGCCTGCTGCCCGGACGAGTTTTTTACACGCCAGGGGATAACGAGTGGACCGATTGCGACCGTGCTTTTTTGGAGCCAGCTGTTTCTGAGCTTGGCAAGCTGGATCTTTTACGGCAATTGTTTTTTAGCAAACCGTTGGATCTACCCGAAACCTGGCTCTATGCGCGTCAACCCAACTTCCCTGAAAATGCCCGTTGGATGAAAGAAGGTGTGTTTTTTATGACGGTACACCTTGTTTCAACCAACAATGGCCGCAGGGAGATTCTGAAAGATGATATTGAAGCGGCCTTGTCATTGGTGGATGCGCGGGACCAAGCAAATCGGGTCTGGATGAAGGAGTCCTTCAAAGCTGCCCTGAAAGCAGGCGCTAAGGCCATGGTGATTGTGACCCAGGCCGATGTGACATCCCCGAATGCAGGGGGTGCTTGTACCGCCACCAACCGTATGCATTGTGATGCGTTCCAAAGCTTTCGTGAGAATCTGAGACTCGACGCCGGTAATTTCGCAGAGCGGGACAAACCTCGTAAGCCTGTCCTCTTACTGCATGGCGATACGAGTCCGTACTGTATGGACAGAGAATTTGGCGGCAAGCTCGCTCCCAACCTATGGAGGTTGAATGCCTGGGGCGATTTCCAAGATCCGGCAGATGCCACCGTTGTAACGGTGACACCGGGAAGCAAAAAGACCCCTTTCGCTGCCGAAACATTACTGGGACATCAAGTTCCTGATGATGGATGTAAGTAAGGATAGGTTTGTTTTACAGCTATTTTTTGATTTTTTATTGGACTCCACCAGGAACTGCCTCTTATTATCTCCTCTTTTGACGCCAAGGGCGCGCCGCACCTCTATCTCCTTTCTCCTCTACGGTACGGATACCAGCATTACATTCATACCCCCCCCACTCATCCAACGACCAAGAAAATACTGCAAATAGCGTCCAAAAGTAGGGTGAACATCTGCATCTGCTCAATAAACTCTTTGGGATTGTGGACCTTCACACCCGGTAAGATTAAAAGAAGGGTAAAGGCACGGACGAAAAATTAAAAATCGGAAAAATAAAGCAAAAAGCAGTATTTTTTTTCAAAAGTATGGACGTCACGGATTTTTAGTCAAAAAGATGTTAGACTATATCAGATGCTCTTAAAATGAGATGAAATACGTAAGAAAGGGAGGTGATGACCAAAAAAGAACGATATGCAAATTATGGCGGTTCAGGCGGTTAGCCCCTGAAACCGGTGTTCTATCTCAAAAAATCATATTTTTTTAGCATAGATTGAAACTTACCCCGTTTTTGACATCGCACATTATCTTGGAGGATAAAATGAAAACGGTTTTAATAATTGAGGACTCCCTTATCTCTCGTAGATATATAAAAAGGGGGATTGGAAGCGAATATAACGTTATAGAAGCTTCTGACGGTGAAAAAGGGCTTGTGGCGGCAATTTCCCAAAAACCCGACTGTATATTGTGTGACCTTCTGATGCCGGTAATGGATGGTTTTCAATTTTTGGAAAACTTAAAAGAGAAAGGGTTACAAATTCCGGTTATCATCATCACTTCGGATATTGATGACACTATAGAGGAGCAGTGTCTTTCATTAGGGGCCGTCGCTCTTCTTAATAAACCCGTAAATGCGGAAGAAATGCAGGAAGCCATCAGGAAGGCTTTAGGAAGTGGAAATAACTAACTCACCGTATTTGCAGCGCAATGCTATCTGGCTTACCTTATTACTCAATTCTATCAAAAGATTGCTTTTCCCCCACGCCTTAGTTCTTTAACCGTGAACGTTGAACCTGGTTGAACCTGCGCACTAATGAAAAAACATTTTAACGCCATCTCCAACAGCTACTCCGATATCTTCTTTCTGCGCGGGTACCAGACCGGCCTCCTCCTGTTGGCAACCACGGCCATCAATCCCAATGTGGCTGCCTCCGGCTTGATTGCCGTTTTCGCGGCCTATCTATTCGCGAAATTCATTAATATGGACAGGGCTTTTATTAATTCCGGCTTCTACACTTACAATCCCCTACTGGTGGGCCTTTCCATTGGCTACCTTTTCAAAATCACCCCTCTAACGGTTTTCTTCAATGTGGTGGCGGGAATTTCCACCTTTGTGGTTACGGCCATGCTTTACCACATCTTTTCCTATTACCTGCTGCTTCCTATTCTCAGCCTGCCCTTCGTGTTGGTGAGTTCCTCCGCCTACCTGGCTTCGTCGAAATATTCCAATCTCTTTGTCACCGGCTTGTATCCCCACTTCACCCCAAATCTGGAAATATATTTCCCTTTGTGGGTGTCCGGTTTTTTCAAATCCCTGGGGGCCATCTTCTTTCTTCCGCAGGTTCTTCCGGGCCTCATCATCTCCCTCATCATCTTATTCTCTTCGCGGGTGCTTTTTATGCTGGCCGTAGCGGGCTATTACACGGGAACCCTCATCACCGGGCTCCTGGCGGGTTCCTTTCCGCAGGCCTTTGCGGACATCAACCATTTCAATTTTATCCTGATTTCCATGGCCATGGGGGGAGTCTTCCTGGTCCCCTCCGTCAAAAGCTACCTGCTCGCCATGATCGCCGTTTCCGCCTCCACCATGCTGCTGGCCTCCGTGAAGGTCTTCTGGTCTTATTTTGCTATCCCCGCCTTCACACTGCCTTTCAACCTGGTAACCCTCTCTTTTATGTATGTTCTCGGACTGGTGAACTATCCCCTCCTTGCGAAATATATCAAGCCCACGCCCGAGGAGACTCTTGACCATTATCTTTCCAACCTGCGCAGATACAAAGGATCCGATAGAACCTTCGTTCTCCCCTTTTCCGGTAAATGGACAGTGTGGCAAGCCTTTGATGGGAACTGGACCCATCAGGGAAGCTGGAAGTATGCCTATGATTTCATCATTGAGGATGAGCATGGTAAGAGCCATAAAAACGAAGGGCGTGAGTTGTCCGATTATTACGCCTTCAAAAAGCCGATTCTGTCGCCGGTTCGCGGACGCGTACTCACGGTGATCAATGCCATGCCGGACAATGATATCGGACAAACGGACAAGGCGAACAGTTGGGGGAATCTCCTCATTCTCCAGGACCATCGCGGGTTTTTTGTGAAAATCTCCCACCTGGCCCAGGGTTCCATCACGGCCCAGGAAGGGGATTGGGTGGAAAGAGGGACCTTTTTGGGGCTTTGCGGAAATTCCGGCTATTCGCCTCAACCTCACATCCATATTCAGGCCCAAATCACAGGGGAGGTGGGTTCTCACACTGTGCCCTTCAGTTTTCTTAGTTACGAAGAAAGAGGAAAGTTTTACGCTAACGATCTGCCCGCCACCAAGGCCGTGGTGGAGCCGCTTTGTCTGGACAAGGGGATGGACATGAAAACCTCTTTTTTATTGGACCATCAGGTGATGTACCAAGTGGAAAAAGATGGAGAAAAGACGGATGAAGTTACTCTTACGGTGAGAATGGCCATGGACGGAACCTTTTACTTTGATTCAGGAAAAGGGAAACTCTATTTTGGGAAACACGAGGGGACCTTTTATTTCTATCATCTGGAGGGAGACGACCCCTATTTGAAGTTGCTGTTCATGGCGTTACCGAAACTCCCCCTGGTTGGCAGGGAAAACCTGGAATGGACCGATCAACTGCCCGTGGGAGTGGTTTGCAGCGGAATGAAAAAGGCCATGGTGCTTTTTTTGACTTCCTTTTATCACGATTTTGCGGAAGTGTCTTCCACCATGGCCTGCAAAAGGAAGGGCATCATAGAGGGCGTTCTCTATTCAAGGTTCTTGAATATTAAAAAACAGACTTATGTGGAGTTGGATGAGTATGTGGGGATCAAAACCATCAAAGTGGATGGTGTGGCGCTTAGCGCGGAGAGCTTGGAGTAAGGAATAAGGGGTAATGGAGTAATGGAGTAAGGCGCGGGTACAAAGAAGCGCCTGGCAATCTTTTGTTGTCTTCAATGATCATGATATTATAATTTCAGACATCGTAAATGAACTGCTCCAATACTCCATCACTCCAACATTCCATCATTTCGGTATTCCCATCATGATTGAAACAGGCAAAAAAGTACTGCGAATAGAAAGCGAGGCGGTGGCCGCCTTGATTGACCGGCTGGACGATAAATTCGAGAAAGCCGTGGAAACCCTGGACAAATGTAAGGGCAGGGTAGTGGTCACCGGAATGGGTAAATCCGGCCTCATAGGAAAAAAGATCGCTGCCACCCTGGCTAGCATTGGGGTCCCCGCGTTTTTCCTGCACCCGGCGGAAGGGGTCCATGGCGACCTAGGAATGGTGGTGAAAGATGATGTGATTGTGGCCATCTCCAATAGCGGCGAGACGGATGAAATCCTGGAGCTTCTGCCTTCCATCAAGCGGTTCGCACTGCCGCTCATCTCTCTCACGGGAAACATGAAATCCACCATGGCCAAGAGAAGCGACATCGTGCTGGATATTTCCGTGGCGGAAGAGGCATGCCCCATGAACCTGGTCCCAACAGCCAGTACCACGGCCACTTTAGCCATGGGAGACGCCCTGGCCATTGCGCTGTTGGATAAAAAAGGGGTAAAGGAGGAAGACTTCGCGCTGTTCCATCCGGGAGGTTCGCTTGGACGCAAACTGATTACCAGGGTGGATGATCTCATGCATGTGGGGGATCAATTGCCCCTGGTGACGGAAGACACCCTTGTGCCCGATACCATAGGGGAGATATCCAGGAAGAAGCTAGGGTTTGCCATTGTGGTGAACGGAGAGGGCCGGACGTTGGGAATTGTCACCGATGGCGACTTGCGGCGAGGCATGGAAAACCACCATGACATTTTACAAAAGACCGCCAGCGAGATTATGGCCGAAAATCCAAAAACCATCGAAAAAGACGCCCTGGCGGCGCGAGCGTTGCAAATAATGGAAAGCCTTTCCATCACTGCCTTGATTATCGCGGATGAATCCCAAAAACCTGTGGGTGTCATCCACCTGCACGATATTTTGAAGGCTGGAATTGTATGAGGGGCAAACGGGAGGGGAGTCAGGCGTTGATGTTGATTCTCTGTCCTTTTCGGTGTTCTACCATATCCACTTGGACCCGCCTTCTTTCATCTGAACTGTGGACCGTCCTGGCGTTATTCTGCTGTTCCATGCCGGCCTTTCTCTTATGGGCGGCACCTTCAGTTTGTTGGGACAATCTCGTGCTTCCTCCCCGATTCGCGGAACCAACCTGACCTAAAGAAGCAGCCACAACACAATCTCCTCATTCAAAAGAAAACTAAAAAGCAACATGCAGAGCTTACGCATTACAATATAGTACCTTTGGGCTCATTTTTCAAAAAAAAATTGCATACACCCAGCATGTTGCTATCTAATCCAGCATTATAATACCATACGAATCTTGATTTTCATAGAGTGGAGATAGCCCGAATGCGGCCCAAAGGCATTACCAAAAAAGGAAAGACCTCCATAAAGAGATGGACCCCCGGAGAAGCCCTGGAATTGTACAATGTCCGGGAGTGGGGGCTCGACTTTTTCGATATCAACAAGGAGGGAGATGTTGTCGTAAAACCTCTACTGCAAGACGGAGGTGCTATTGACCTTAAGGAGTTGGTGGAAGACCTCAAGATGCGCGGAATTCAGTTGCCTGTGCTTCTTCGCTTTACCGATATCCTAGCGAAGAGATTGGAACAACTCATCAACTGCTTCCAGGTAGCAATGAAGGAATACCATTACCAGGGGGATTACCTTGGCGTCTATCCCATGAAGGTGAATCAGCAATGCCAGGTGGTGGAAGAGGTGGTGCGATTTGGAGCGAAGCACCGCTTCGGCCTGGAAGCCGGCAGCAAGCCTGAACTGATGATTGCCCTGGCCTCCGACAACAACCCGGATTCCTTGGATGTGTTTGGCAAATTTGTCATGTAATCTGTTGCTGGTAGAACCCTTTTTATTGCAAAGGTATTTTAGGTTCTTTTTCTCCCATAAAGAAATCGGTTATTTGCTTGTGCAAATTAAAAAGCTTAAGATAAACTTAAATCAATAATATCGCTTTATTGTTTATTGAAAAAAAATTATTCCTCACAAAATGTTGGCAACAGGAGGTTGCTTTGGCTGCAAAGGAGAGTACAGTTAGGATAAGCTTGGTAGACGTTTTATACGGAGTTGTGTTGGGTTATGGGTTTACATACTTTGATAAGGCTGATTCAACAACGGATTATTTTAGATTCTTCTTTGCATATTTTATAATCATTATTGATTGGATTTATGTTCATAGCTTATATTGGGGACAAGAATATAAATATAACAGCGTCCTCCTATTGGATATAGGGATTATTTTTACAATTTCTCGAATTCTACATACATCGACAAATGAATCAAATTCATTTTTTTTGTGGTTGGCCCTTTTGTTTAGTTTTTACGTTGCCTGGGATATTGACTCAAAATTGAAAGATTTGCACCCTAAGTATGATTGGAGGTATTCAGCTTCTGGTGATTTTTTAGCAACCATATGCTTTATTGGGTTGTGGAAGATAGTTATAATGGGAATATTTCCTTCTACTCTTTTGCTACATACAGTTGCACTCATTATATATATCATTGCTTTTGCAACTTGGTTTAAAAAGGTTCCTAAACAAGATTAAAGAAAAGGAGCGTGGTTACTTTGAAGGGTTCCGAGAGAATACCCAACGCTTTCGAGCTTAACTTTTTAATCTTGTTGGTACATTTAACCGTATTGTTGTTTTTAAACTAATTGGTCAATCAACGAGAAAGCTTGTAAACTGCCAAACATCTTCTCCCCTTGGATTTGGATTTCCCCACTTATCAAAAAGTTTTGACCTTTTTTTCAGAGGATTCCAATTCGTTTGAACAGAGGGGCAGGGGCCGAGGTATGGTAAAGCAACTTCAAGGATTTCACGATGCGGCAAATCATCAGGTACCATAAGACCTCTTTTGGGATTATTAATCATCCAAATCACTCCTGCCAAAACCGAAGCGGCGACTTGCAAAGTTGTAGCATTCTGCCCTGGAACAAGTTTACGGGTTTCATGAATATCGAGTTGTGATCCTGTCCACCAACCATTCAAACCATGGCCAAGTAGCAATACTCCAAGTTCATCCATGCCTTCCGTAATCTCATCGCCCATTATACGCCATTTTTTTTGCAGTTTATAATTATGCATGGAAAGTTCATAAAGACTTAAAATGGCATTATCGCAAGGCATGTAAGCATAATGAACCGTGGGTCTATAAAGCGGCCTCCGTACTTCCTTTTCGGCATCTTCCCATACAGTAAGATAGTCACTGATTGTAAATGACTCCGCATGACGTATAACACTTCCTATAATCTCGCCCCCTTTGGGAACCCACGAATGAACAAGTGTCCTAATGCCGGGTTTTGCAATGTAAATTTGATTTCCAGGGCCTCCGGCAGGAATGTGCGCGTTCTCCGGCAATCGTCTTTCATGTGTACCCCATCCAAGTTCCGCAGGCGCGGTACCTTCCTCATAAAAACCTTCTACAGACCAGGTATTAACAAATTCACCAACAGCCTTAGGTCGATCCGATATTTGCGTGTCCCTTTCAGAAATATGGATCACTTTAGTTCCAGTTACCTGAGATAGTTTTGCAAAAGCCCCTTTTTTCTCTATGTCTGCGTCCTCAAGAATATTTTCAAATTGCTTTCTGCTCATTCCTGTTTCTGTGGGAATTTTCCTTTTTAGCATCTCAGTTCCAATTTCCAGAAGCGCCCGTTTAGTGAAGTGGCTAACAAGTCCTGGGTTTGCCCCATGATCCACGATTATTGTAGGGCATGATTTTTTACCCTCCATTTCTAATTTTAGTTGTCTAAGTTCCATTTGCCGTAAATATAGACTTCGTTGGTGAGGGGATTTTTTTTTGATGCCAGCATAAGGATCCCACTCCTCTACGGAGGTGTTAATATATCTAACCTTATTTTCGTAACACCATCGCAAAATATCCAATGCCTCAATGTTCCAGGACAAGTCAACAATCATGTCCCCTGAGCCTACATACTTTCGCAATAACTTCCCCAGATTCTCTTTTGTAATCCTCTCTTTTTTAAATGAAACTCCAGCTTTAAGAGAGTCCTTAATTTTGTTCTCTGGATTAACAAAATCAATAATGGTTATCCTATATTTTGGCATATCAAGATGACGCAATAATAAAGGTAATGTGCACTGCCCGACAGACCCACAACCTATCATTAAAATGCGTCCCTTGAAAATAGTTTTGCTATTTCTGCTAAACATTTGTTACCTCCGGTTTTGCAATAATCGCATTTTTTATTTAATTAGTTTCTGTTGAAAAAGAGCTGATTTTTGGGCGCACCCCTTCACTATACAAGTAGATGGTAGCAATAAAACAGTTAAAACGTTTGTTTCGCAAAAAAGTTGCTTTGTTTCGCTATATTTTTTGTGTTTTGGACACACCTATCCTGATGAAAGGTTAAACAGGCTGTGGTTCCGGTCAGCTATAGCGCCGACAATATACGCAAGTTATGAGCAAATATCACACTGGAAACGAAGGAGTGAAACCTTTCAAAGCCTTTATTTAGACATCGGTTCATTTTGAACGCTCTTTTTAACACAGAAATAGTACCTTCGATTCCGGCTCTGAAGTAAGAGGCTTTCTTAAACTCCGGCGAACTCTCTCTTGTTTTTTGTTCTGACGTCAGGCTGCCTTTTTTAGCAATAGCCACAACATTTATATCTTCTTCCAATGATTCAATGTTTTCCATGTTGGAATAAAAACCTTTATCTGCGGCAAATACGGCTGGAAGCTTGTCAAAAAGCTTTTTATGATCCTTCACTATTTCATCGACCAGTTGGTTTTCATTAGGTTTTTTGAGAAATATCCGGCATCCGGTAATATAGCTGCCTTCAACCTGGTTGAGCAATACCATATGGCCAAACTCCACCGACTTGCCCGCTTTGCCGCGCTTTAGCAGTTCCGTATGGGGCTCAAAGAGGCTGAACACTTTTTCATCATTGGGGACTTGTTCCCCTTGAATCACGCGCCGAGTGGCCTGCTGGATAACCTTTTGCGCTGGTTCTAGCTTGGGTTCATACCTGGACAAAAGGATTTGAAGCTTGAGCGACTCATCAGATAAGGGATCATGAGATATTTGTTCCTTGGCAATTTCCACGGCATTGGAAGCCGATGACAGAATTTTCTCGGTTCCACTTATGAGCCTGCCGTATAAACCTTTTATAGTGGCCTTTGTGCCTTTATTGCCAGCGTTCCGACTTATTTGAAAATATATTTTCTTATAGGTCTTTTGGTGGGCACGTACATCTCCAAGCAAATCCGGAGTAAGCTTGCGAACGGCTTTTATAAATTTGGAAGAGCAACGATATACATCCCACAGAAGATGCGAATCTGTTGGATAATGAATATTAGCCTCAACAGCAGTTGTGTCCACACGGAGCTTATCTCCCTCAATCAGTTCTTCGGACACGGCATATTTATTGATAATTTGAGTGATTTTTTCCCAAGTATCCGGGCAAATTTTGTTGTCTAATTTGTTGAGTTCACTAAAAGACATCATGGGGCGGTAGCCCAATCGGCAAAACTTCCGTAAACAGTAGTCGAAATGAACTCTTGTAGATGCATCCCGGTAACTGAGGCCTTCAAGCCTCAAGAGGATAATGGCACGAAGGGACTGTTCAACAGTGTACCCCTCACGGCCAATTTTAAGTTTATTGTTATAGGAGAGTTTTTCGCCTACAATTTTCAAGAGGGAAGGATTAGCGTCTAAAATTTCGGAAATCCTTTCGTATTTGGCTTCATGCGCTTTTATGGTCTTTGACTTTGGTTTTACAAAAAAATCAAGGGTTAGCTGGGGTTCAAAAAGTTTTCTCATAGACGGCTTAATCCTTATTTTGGTTGTTAAATCTGCTTAAGCCCCTATTATACTACATTATTTATCGACGTTATAATTAATTTTGGACTCCAACTCATTGTTTTTAAAGATCTTTTACTTTTTCAACAGAAACTAATTAA
>JAJDAS010000363.1 GCA_029261755.1 Nitrospinia bacterium | reverse complement strand
ATGAACGCCATCATAGGCATGGCGGATATACTGAAAGATACGGAGTTGACTACGGAACAGAAGGGATACGTGAATATTTTTCAAAACGCCGGAGAAAACCTTTTGCAACTCATTAACGATATCCTTGATATATCCAAAATCGAAGCCGGTAAATTGGACTTGGACAACGTCGATTTCGACCTGTATGAACTCATCAGAAAGACCTGTGAAATTTTGGCCATTGGCGCCCATGAGAAGGGACAGGAACTTTTTTACCACATTGCAGATGATGTTCCTACCTACCTAATTGGCGATCCTAACCGCTTAAGGCAAGTACTGGTGAACCTAATGGGCAACGCCATTAAATTTACGCAAAAGGGAGAAATCAATCTTCGCGTGAGAAAAAAGGAGGAATCAAATGGGACTTCAATCCTTACTTTTTCCGTTACAGATACCGGGTTAGGAATACCCGAGGATAAAAAGCAGGAGATATTTGCAAGCTTTGCGCAAGCCGACTCTTCTACCACCCGCAAATTTGGCGGAACCGGTCTTGGTTTATCCATTTCTAAAATGTTGGTGGAGAAAATGGGCGGTTCCATCTGTGTGGAAAGCGAAGAGGGTAAGGGAAGCACCTTCTTTTTCACGGCCAAATTCAAAATGCAGGAGAACCAGGAAAGAAGGCAGGCTGCTCGTGGAGGAGGACAAACTATAGCCGGGTTAAACGCATTGATAGTGGACGACAACTCCACCAACCGTTTGATTCTTAAGGAAATGCTCAAAAGCTGGGGCGTTGAAATTACGGAAGCGGAGGATGGCGCAGAGGCTTTGGCCAAAATCGAAAGAGCCAAAGACGATATTCCGTACAATCTTTTGCTGCTGGATTGCCATATGCCCGGCATGGATGGTTTTGAAGTCGCCGAACGAATAAAAAGCAATCCTGCCCTTTCCGACATTGCCGTTATGATGTTGAACTCCGATAACCGGGATGAACATATTATCAGAGCAAGAAAACTAGGAGTCACGGAATATATGGTAAAGCCTGTCAGGCGCTCTGCTCTTTATAATGCCATTGCAAATTCTTTGGATGAGCGAAATTCATCAGGCGAAGATAAAGAGGCTGAAAGCGATGACAGACCCACAAAAAAAATCCCCCAAGTTGCCCCGGCGAAACGGTCTTTTCAAATCCTCCTTGCCGAAGATGACATAGTGAATCAAAAGGTGGCTATCGGAATCCTAAATAAAGAGGGCCATAAGATTTCCATTGCCAATAATGGCGTGGAAGCGGTTGAAGAGTTTACGAAAAAAGAGTTTGATCTGATCTTGATGGATATCAACATGCCGAAGATGGATGGATTTGAGGCAACCCAAACCATTAGAGAAATTGAAAAAGAGAAGGGCGGACATATTCCCATCATCGCTTTAACAGCCTTGGCTTTTAATGAAGACAAGGCAAGGTGTCTGGCAATAGGAATGGATGGATATGTCCCTAAGCCGGTTCGAAAGCGGGAGCTGATAAGGGTCATGGAAGCATGTGTTCTCGGAGAGCAGAGAACCTTAGAGGTTGAAGACGAAAAATCAGGAGGAGAGGAGAAACCGAAAGATGATTCCCAAGTGGTATTTGCCAAAGAAGAGGCTCTTGAAAGAACTGGAGACGACGAGGAGTTTTTGAAAGAGCTGGTGAATATTTTCCTGGATAGTTCTCAGGAATATCTGACAGAGATAAAAGAAGCCGTGGAAAGCCGGGATCACAAGGCTTTGACTATGTCCGCCCACAGAATGAAAGGGGCTGCAGCCAATATCCAAGCAAAGGTACTCTCCAATACGGCCTCCAGACTGGAACAAATGGGAAAGGAAAAGAAATTGGAGCAAACAAAAGAAACCTATGGCGCCTTAATGAAGGATTTTGACATATTGCAGGGTGTGCTAATGGATTTCCTGGGGGAAAAATAATCTTTAAAATCTTTTCTCTGTACTACAAACCTATGAAACTTTGTTTTTTTAGCACAGTTTGACTCGTAACCATTTAAAATAAAAGACTTTTTTTGCCGCTAAGTCCACGAAGAGCACGAAGGGAAAAATCTTTTTTACTTCTTCGTGTACCTTCGCGATCTTTGCGGCTAATTATCTTTTTGGTTGTGGCCCTGCCTCGCTGTGACCTGCTGGTAAATACGTTTTTGTTTTTTGTGCCTTCGTGTCTTCGTGGCAAAGATTTCAAATAATGGCCGTGAAAAGGAAATAGCGAATGGGATACATAAGCCATAAATACAGGCGAATCTATTTAATCATCATCATGGCGGTAACCGTTGTGTTGGTCAGCTCTATCACCTACTGGGAGCTATACAGAGCTGCCATTGAGTTAGAACGTGATAGGTTGATCAATATTGCCCAAAGCCAGGCCCGGCTGATAGAGGCCGTTGCCAGGTTTGATTCTAAATTCAGCACCCACGACCACCCGGAAGGTGCCGCTGCGGCAACCCTCTCCCAAATCATCGACGCCCACAAACAATTCAAAGGAATTGGAGAGACGGGTGAATATACTCTCGCGAAACGTCAAGGAGATATGATCGTTTTTCTCCTGAGCCACAGGCATTTTGATCTTGAAAATCCAAACCCAGTCCCCATGGATTCCAAGATAGCGGAACCCATGAGAAGAGCCTTGAGAGGAGAGTCGGGCACCGTTATTGGGTTGGATTATCGTGGTGAGAAAGTTTTGGCGGCTTATGAGCCTGTAGATGTCCTGAACTTTGGGGTTGTGGCCAAGGTGGACTTTCAAGAAATACGCCGGCCTTTCATAGAAGCGGGAATCACGGCAGGCGGAGGAGCTTTGTTGTTTGTATTGATTGGGGCGGGTCTTTTCCTTCGAATCGTTAATCCTCTTATAACCAATCTTCAAAAAAGTGAAACAAAAATGCGGACGATTTTTGAAACCGCCGCAGACGGGATTATCACTTTTGATGAGGATGGGATTATGGAAACCATTAATCCCATGGCGGAATACGTATTCGGATACCAGACATCCGAAGTTATTGGGAAAAACATTAGCCTTCTCGTACCGGAACCTTATAAAGCAAATCCTAATGAATATATAAAAGAATATTTACGCTCGGGAAAAAGCAAGACCTTTGATAACCGCAAGGAAATATTGGGTGAGCGTAAAAACGGGACGGTTTTCCCCCTGGAAATAGCGATTAGAGAAAACTTTGTTGATGGGAAAAGAATGTTTACCGCGATTATTCAGGACATTACGGAGCGACAGAAGGCTGAAGATGCTCTTCGTATGGAATCCGGGATCAATTCGGCTGTGGCACGGGTTTCTCGAATTTTGATTTCCTCGGAGCAAACGCCAAAAGAAATGGCCTCCATTATTTTAGAAGAGTCGAGAATCCTAACGGGAAGTGAACACGGATACGTTTCCGAGATTGATCCTGCTTCAGGTGACAATATCGGCCATACACTTACCGCCATGTTTGGAAAAGAATGTAGCATGCAAGATGCCACACCTATTGTTTTCCCGAAAGGGCCTGAAAATTACCATGCTCTCTGGGGGCATGCCTTGAACACAAAAGAAGGATTTTACACAAACACCCCTGAAGACCACCCTTCTTACGCGGGTTGTCTGCCCAAGGGGCATATTCCCCTAGAACGTTTCTTGTCCGTACCGTCCGTAGTAGACGGGGAGTTGGTTGGGCAAATAGCGCTGGCCAAACCGGAAAAGGACTATGACGACCGGGACCTGGAAGTTGTCAAACGTTTAGCGGATCTATTTGCCCTTTCCATTCAAAGGCATCGACAGTCCCTGGAGCTGAAAAAGGCAAAGGAAGAGGCGGAGTACGTGGCAAAGGAATTGGAAAATACCCTGAGAATGTCTGAAAGCTTGAGAATGGAGGCTGACGACGCCCAAGAAGAAGCGGAGCGTCTTGCCAAATTAGCCGAAGCGGCCAACCAGGCAAAGAGCGATTTCCTGGCCTCCATGAGCCACGAAATCAGGACACCCATGAACGCCATCATTGGAATGGCGGACTTACTTAAGGGTACGGAATTGACCCCGGAACAGGGAGAATACGTGGGGATCTTTCAGAACGCAGGCGAAAACCTTTTGCAATTGATTAACGATATCCTGGATATATCCAAAATAGAGTCCGGGAAACTGGAGTTGGAAGAGGTCCCTTTTGATCTGTATGAACTTATCAGAAAAGTTTGTGAAATTTTGGCCATGGGCTCCCATGAAAAGGGACTGGAGCTTTTTTACCAAATCCTGGATGATGTTCCCATGAACCTCATTGGCGACCCGAATCGCTTGCGGCAAATACTGGTGAATCTCATCGGCAACGCCGTTAAATTCACTCAAAAGGGGGAAATCATTCTCCGCGTGAAAAAAAAAGAAGAATCAAACGGGACTTCAACCCTTCTTTTTTCCGTTACGGATACAGGAATAGGGATACCCGATGATAAAAAAAATGAAATCTTCAATAGCTTTTCACAAGCCGACTCATCCACCACACGCAAATTCGGCGGTACCGGTCTTGGTTTGTCCATTTCTAAAAAGTTGGTAAAAAAAATGGGCGGATCCCTTTGCGTTGAAAGTCAGGAAGAAAAAGGAAGCACCTTCTTTTTTACGGCTAAATTCAAAATGCAGGAGAGCCAGGAAAGAAGAAAAATAGAGCGTGAAAGAAGCCAAGCCATAATTGGGTTAAACGTCCTGATAGTGGACGACAACGCCACCAACCGTTTGATTTTAAGAGAAATGCTTAACAGTTGGGGGGCTAAAATTACGGAAGCGGAAGATGGGGAAGGCGCCTTGTCCAAAATTGAAAAAAACAAGGGGCGCATCCCATATAACCTTTTGCTGTTGGACTACCGGATGCCTGGTATGGATGGATTTGATATCGCTGCGCGAATCAAAAAGGATCCCGACCTTTCTGACATTACAGTGATGATGCTTACATCCGATAACCGGGACGGACACACTGCCAGGGCTAAAGAAATAGGGATCGAAAAATATATGATAAAACCCATCAGGCGCTCCGCTTTGTATAATGCCATTGTTAATTCCCTGGAAAAACAAGAGCCTTCGGATGAAAAGAAAATGTCTGTACAAAATAAAGATCTTTCAGAAGAATCCCACACGGCATCCCCTAAGTCTCTCTCTTTTCGAATTCTCCTTGCCGAAGATGATAAGGTAAACCAAATGGTAGCCCTGCGTATCCTGGAGAACCAGGACCACAGGGTTACCATTGCCCAAAATGGCAAAGAAGCTGTGGACATATTTGGCAAAAAGGACTTTGATTTGGTTTTGATGGATGTCAACATGCCCGAGATGGATGGGTTTGAAGCAACAAAAACTATAAGGGCAAAAGAAAAAAGCACGGGAGGACATATTCCCATAATCGCCATGACGGCCTTGGCTTTCAAGGAAGACAAGGAAAGGTGTTTGGAAGCAGGAATGGATGGGTATATCTCTAAACCGGTTCGGAAACAGGAGCTGATAAAGACCATGGAAGAATTTGTTCATGGCGGCCAGGGAACCTTTGAGGTTGAAAACGAAAAAAAAGGAGGAGGGGAGGAACCGGAACATGATTCTCCAATGGTCTTTGACAAAGAAGAAGCTCTTGAAAGAGTTGAAGACGAGGAGTTTTTAAGGAAATTGGTGGGTGTGTTTTTACAGGATTCTAAGGAATACCTATTTAAAATAAAAGGAGCCATAGAAAGCAACGATTCCAAGGCTTTGGCAGCGTCCGCCCATCGATTGAGAGGTGCCGCCTCTATCATCATGGCTAAACCTGTCTCCGACATGGCCTCCAAACTGGAAAAAATGGGCAACGCGGAAAAATTGGAGCAAGGTAACCAAACATACCAGATGTTAACAGGAGATTTTGAACGTCTGCAGAGCGTGTTAAAGGATTTCCTGGAGGAAAAAGGAAAAATGGCATGATCAATGAAATTGTTTGGGTTGCGGATTTTGAATTAGGCATTGAAGAAATTGATGCCCAGCATAAGAGCCTATGCAGAATAATTAATAGGTGCCTAAAGAAAGCCAAAGGGCATTTGCCGGAAATAAGCTTCAGCGATGTTTTTAACGAATTATTGGATTATACGAAATGGCACTTTGAATGCGAAGAATCCATGATGCGAATTTACAATTACCCTGATTTTCCTTCCCATGAAAAAGAGCATAAGATCCTTTTAAAGAAGTTGGAGGAGAAAAAGAAATTGATTCTTGCTAAGGACTTTGATGCCTATACCTTTGGAGATTTTCTTTTTAGTTGGTTCGGAGGACACTCCTTTGGTTATGATAAAAAAATGACGGTTTTTTTTAGAGAGAAGTGGAGTTTAAATGAAGAACCATAGCACATGCAGGTGTGTGTTCAAGATGTCTTTTTGAAAAAAACGTAACCATTAACGGGATAAGGCGTATCTACCCGGATGTCCCGCCACCCCTCTCGTTCCCAGGCTCTGCCTGGGAATGCATACCGCGAGGCTCCTGCCTCGCGAGTACTATTTTGGATGGCTATTGAAATTAAAAAAAACTACTGAGGTAGCGCTGTTTACAGGAATAGGGAACCAGTAAACGCCATTTAACACTGGAGGCAGAGCCTCCTGGTATGCATTCCCAGGGAGGACCCTGGGAACGAGAGGAAAGGAGAAAAAATGAATAAAAAAAATATCACAGCCACCTTACTGCTTTTTCTTTTAGGTACAGGCGTCTTTATGTTTCAATCATGCAGCAAGCCTTCGGAACCTGAAAAGAAAAAGAAACCCATAAAAATCGCGGCAAGCACTTGGCCGGGATGGAGCCATGTCTTTCTGGCCCAAGAGCAAGGTTTCTTCAAGAAAAATAATGTTGACGTGGAAGTCAAACATATAACCGAACATATTGATGCCCAGGTACCCTTTTTAAATGGTGAAGTGGATGGAGTTTTCCAGTGCTTTTCCGATACCCTGATACAAAACACCCAGCTCAGCTCCAAAGTGGTTTATGTGTCCGATTATTCCTCCGAGGGCGACGTGATTGTGGGAAACGTGGGAGCGTTATCGGATTTGAAGGGAAAGACCGTGGGAATGGAAGGACTGAATACCTTTTCCCACATATTCGTTCTTAATGCCCTGATCCGGGCGGGGCTGAAGGAGCCCGACGTCCTGTTTGAAGTAGTGCCGGCCCATGAGCTACTCGACGCTTTGGAACAAGGCCGTTTGGCCGCCGGACATACCTGGGAGCCAACAAAATCAGCCGCCATAAAAAAAGGATACAAGGTTTTGGCCACGGCCGGGGATTATCCGGGCATCATCACCGATCTCCTGGTCTTTCATTCCAAAATAGTAGAAGAAAGACCCAATGATATCAAAGCCATCGTGAAGGCCATTATCGAGGCCCAGGAGTACCGGGACGCCCATTGGAAAGAATCCATTGAAATTATGGCAAAGGCGGTAAATATATCTTATGAAGACATGGAGTCCGGCTTGCAGGGAACCAGTCAGTTAGGGCTCAAAGGAAATATCAAGGCATTGAACAAAACCGATGACCCCGAATCCCTCTATAATTCCGGTAAGTTCAAGGCCGAATTTTTCCTGGAAAGAGGGCAACTTCCGTCCGCCCCACACTTTGATGAGATCATTACTCATCAATTCATAAATGAGATTGCCGGAGAGTAACAAATGAAGTTTGCGACCAAATTGAATGTCCTGGTATTAGGCATTGTTATTACATTTGCCGCAATTACTTCTTATGTAGTCTATACATCCAACCTTCAGACACTGGAGGATGAAATAAAGACAAGGTTGGAAGATACGGCCTTTGATATCATGGACAAGGTTGACAGGATGCTTTTTGAGAGGTTCGCGGACATGAAAGTCCTGTCATCCGACCCTGTTCTAACCAACCGGAATTCCAGTCCCACACAAATCCGAAACAGGTTGATAGAGTATCGAAATAGTTATAAATCCTATATTTCCCTCTCTTTTTATAATTTGGACAGAGTGAAAGTAGCCGATACCTCGGGAGTGGATATGGGAAAACAGGCGCCTTTGGAAGGCTATTGGAAAACGGTTTTTTCCGCGAAAGACCCGGTTATGGATGTGGTCAAATCCGTATCGCTTAGAAATATTTTGGTGCGTATCGCGATTTCCGTGAAAGATGCAGGTAAGGAGGAGATTGGAGTGGTGGTGGCGCAAATGCCCATGAACAGTTTGTACTATGTCATCAAAGGAACAGCCGGAATACGCAAGGGATACGAAAACCTGAAGGTTGATCTTGTGGACCGGGAAGGATTGCTATTGTATTCAAGCTCTAATAAAAAAGGAATCTTAAAGGATACCTACTTCAATTGGTCCAGCTTGAAAAAATCAATGTCCTTCAAAAAAATCGGGAGTTTTCTTCACCTGAACCACAGTTCCGGGGAAAAGGAGTTTTGCGTGTTTGTCCGGGAACACGGCTACCTGGATTATATGGGCCATGGCTGGACCCTATTTGTCGGCATACCCACCAAGACTGCATTTGCTCCGGCGGTTAAGCTAAGAGACAGGATGATATTTATTTTGACGATTTGCTTGGGAGTTTCACTACTGATAGTCATGTTTTTTTCCCGGTCCATCACCAAACCTATATCCAAGTTGACCCAGGGAGCGGAGGCCCTTGGAAAAGGGGATCTCGGGTACAGAGTTGAGATAAGAACAAAGGATGAACTCGGCCAGTTGGCGAGTTCTTTCAATAAAATGGCGGAAGATTTAACAAAGCGAACAAAAGAACTAACAGCTGCAAATGAAAATCTTCAGCGGGAAATAATCGATCGAGAGAAAACAGAGGAAAAGCTGATAGAATCGGAACATCTCTATCAGGACCTCTATGACAACGCACCTGATATGTATTGCTCTGTGGACGCCAAAACCACGTTAGTAATACAGTGCAACCTGACCTTGGCCGAAAAGCTGGGATATTCCAAGGATGAGATTGTCGGAAAACCCATATTCCATCTCTATCACCCGGGTTGTATGGAGGGTGTGAAGAATGCCTTTAACACCTTTGTTACCAAGGGCGAAGTTAATAACGCCGAATTAATATTGCAACATAAAAACGGATCAAAAATATTTGTGATCCTGAATGTGTCCGCCTCACGTGACAAACAAGGTAATGTCCACCATTCTCGGTCCAGTTGGAGAGATATTACAGAGCGAAAAAAGGCAGAGGAGGAATTACTTAACGCCAAAGAACATGCGGAGGTAGCCAGCCGGACCAAAAGCGAATTCCTTGCTTCCATGAGCCACGAAATAAGGACCCCCATGAACGCAATCATAGGTATGGCCGATCTCCTCACGGATACGGAATTGTCTGAAGAACAAAGAGAATATGTGGAAATATCCAAAAACGCCGGGGATAATTTGCTTAATCTTTTAAGTGATATCCTTGATATTTCAAAAATTGAGTCGGGTTATTTGGAAATGGAACAAATCGGCTTTGACCTCCATGAACTTATAAAAAAAACCGGAGATGTAATGGCCATACGCGCCCACGCCAAAGGGCTTGAATTTGTCGATGACATTGAGGATGATGTTCCCGGAAAATTGATAGGCGATCCTAATCGATTGAGACAAATTTGCGTAAACCTTATTGGCAACGCCATTAAGTTTACCAGGAAAGGGGAAATAGTTTTTCGCGTACATTTAGAAAACCAAACCGATGGTTACGTATCTCTACTTTTTTCCGTCACGGATACGGGAATAGGAATTCCTCATGAGAAAAAAGAGTCCATATTCGATATTTTTTCCCAGGCGGACTCTTCCACCACCAGGAAGTTTGGCGGAACCGGGCTTGGTTTGTCCATTGCAAGAAAGTTCGTTGAAATGATGCATGGCCGCATTTGGGTGGAAAGCGAGGAAGGCAAAGGGAGCGTTTTTTACTTTTCCGCAGAATTCCAAAAGCAAGGAGTGGAGCAAATCAAAGAAGAAATTTCGTCGCAAGATGCTAAAAAAACCTTGTCGGCCGCCAATGGAATCAGGTCACTGCGTACCCTTGTTGTCGAAGACGACCGTCTGAATCAGAACTTGATGACCCGGCTGCTGGAGAAACAAGGCCATAAGCTTAGGATTGCTCAAAACGGGAGAATTGCTATTGAAATGTTTAAAAAAGAGGACTTTGATTTAGTTCTTATGGACGTGAATATGCCGGATATGGACGGATATGAAGCAACCAGAATGATTCGGAAACTTGAAACCCGCAACTCGCAACCCGCAACCCGCATTCCAATCCTCGCCATTACCGCACTGGCGTTTCAAGGCGATAAAGAGAAATGCTTGAATGCCGGAATGGACGGCTATATTGCCAAACCGATTCGCAAAGATGAGCTTATAGAAGTGTTGGAAAAATTTGCCGCTGATTCACCTCGAAAACAACAATATAATAAGGAAGAAGAAAGTGGGGATACAGCTCCAACTCCGGAAACCGTATTTGACATGGCGGGCATGCTTAAAAGAATAAACGGAGATGAGGGACTGTTAAAAGAAATTGCCGGGATTTTTATTGATGATGCATTCAGTGAATACCTTTCCCCAATAAAAATGGCCATTGGTAACCGAAATAGTGACGCATTGGGAAAAATTTCCCATAAACTAAAAGGGTCTGCACTCAATGTTGGCGGGAAAGCAACGGCAAGTGCCGCTCTCCAATTGGAGAAAATGGGGAGGGAAAACAGTTGGGATGGGGTCAATGATGTTTATGCCAACCTGGAGAAAAATGTCAAACAATTAGTAGAACAACTCAGTCGTCTTATTGAAGAGAATAAGTAACTAAAAATAGTTCAATGCCTAATAGGACAAACCACGTGATTTTCCGAATCTTCCTTGCACTCAAACTGAAACGTAGTGTGGGAGATGTGGAACTGCTTTAAAAGCATTTCATTAATTTGATCAACAATTTCGGAAAGGTGGCTCACCATTTGGTCATTTACCACCACATGGGCCGAAAGGGAGTTTACATTGGAACAGATGGACCAGATATGAAGCTCGTGAGCCCCTTCCACTCCTTCGACGCCCCTCAGCTCTTTTAAAACCTCACTGTAGGAAATGGATTCGGGTACCCCCTCCAGTAGAATATGCAACGACTTCTTCAAAATGGTCACGGAACCGAAAAGGATGGCCAGCCCTATCCCAACACTGATGATGGGGTCCACCACATACCAACCGGTGTAGTAAATGATCACGCCCCCTATAATCACTCCAACAGAAGCCATGGTATCTCCTATCACATGCAAAAGGGCGCTTCGAACATTCAAATCGTGTTGGTGGTTATGGCCTTTTAATTTAAAAATTACTATGAGGTTTACAAAGAGTCCGATGGTGGCTACTACGAACATCCCGCCTGAATGGACAGGTTCCGGATGGGCAAACCGGTTTGCCGCTTCATAAAAAATCCATAAAGAAACCAAGGTCAGGGTAAATCCGTTCAGGAAAGCGGCGAAGGTTTCCACCCGGTGAAGGCCAAAGGTTCTGGTATCGGTTGCAGGTCTCTCCGCCAGCCGCATGGCGCACCATGTGAGCGTGAGCGAAAAAACATCCATGAAGAGATGGGCGGCGTCGCTGAGCAGAGCAAGGGACTGGGACCAGATTCCTCCCGCAACCTCTAAGACCAGGATGCCGGAGGTAAGAAAGATGGCCGACTGAAAACTTTTGTGGATGTCGGAATGGTTGTGGCTAGCCATGATTCAGTTTAACAATTCAGAAAAAAACAGTCCAATGAAAGATTTGGGAGAAAACCTGGCAAAAGGTATTTGAAATTTTTAAAAAAACCCAGAGAACCGCGAATGGTCGCGAATGAACGCTAATATTTTCGGTTCTTTCTTTATTCGCGAACATTCGCGTTCATTCGCGGTTCCATGTCTCTGATTCTAAAAGATTTTTAGATTACGAGAGACGAATTTTCAGAAATACCGCGTAGTATCGACAGTGATATTTTGAAAATCATGGGAAAAAAGATATAATTGCCTAAATCCGGTATTGAAAATCTGCTTTATTAACGTATCTCTAACAAATGGAGACCAGAATGTCCATTGATTTAAAATCAAAAATCCGGGATGTCCCAGACTTCCCCAAACCAGGAATCGTATTCAAAGATATCACCACTCTTCTCATCGACCCGGAAGCATTGCGGGAATCGGTGGATATTTTCCGCCGCCGTTATGAAGGAAAAGACATCGATCTCTTTGTAGGAATTGAATCCAGGGGGTTTATCTTCGGAACAGCCCTGGCCTACGCCATGAACAAAGGGTTCGTCCCCATCCGTAAACCGGGTAAACTCCCGGCGGACACCATCAGCGAGACTTATGAGCTGGAATACGGTACCGATTCCATCGAGATCCACAAAGACGCCATCAAGGAAGGGCAAAAAGTTGTTATCGTTGATGACCTCCTTGCCACGGGAGGAACCGCCGCTGCTGCCGCTAAACTCGTCAGGAAAATCGGAGGCGAAATAGTGGAAGCCGCTTTTGTGGTGGAACTGGCTTTTTTGAATGGGAAAGAAAAACTGGACGGTATGGATATTTTTTCCATCATTCAGTATTAGTAAAAACTTTGTATACGTTCACGGGTATAGCAAAACATGCCATACTCTCGTTTGCAGCGCTGCAACAGGTTTTACTTGTCACTCGTCTCTCGTAAAAGGAGATCCATAAATGGGCATTCTCATGGACACCAGCGTGGTTATCCCGGCCAACCAGATGTTTTTGTTTGTTGCCTTGCTGAGTGTTTTTCTTTTATTTGGCAAGCAGCATCTCTGCATCCTGATTACCTTCATTTTTACATTTTATTGGGGGTTCGTCTTAAATATGGATGTTTTTGTCAATCGTATCGGCAACACAGGGGCAGCCATGGCGCTTTACCTCATCAGCGGGTTTGTCATAGTCCTGATGATCATCATTTCCTTTTTTGCCGGGGACAAATAATGGGTCTTGTGTATCACCTTGAATGTCCGAATTGTAATAAAAAGTCTTACATAGGAGCGCATGTTTCCCAGATAAAATGCCCTGAGTGCGACGAGGGAACCATCGTAAATACCCGGGTGAAGATGGCGCAACAGAAATCCGATCCAGCTACGCGGTTCGTTTTTTCTTCCAAACAAGAGACCAGAACCACCACTTGCCCGGGATGCAACATCAGCTTTTCCACCCCTGCCCCTTTATTCCGAGGCAAAGTTTTTTGTCCCAGTTGCCATACGGAGGTCAAGCTCGAAGGGGTAACACAAATATAGTGAAAACAGTAACTGCTTAGGCACAGAGGCAGAAGGCACAAAGTGATACTTCATGCGCAATGTGTAAGTGAAAATAAAGATTTCTATCTCATAAAAATACACCGTGTCGCCAATTCAAATATGATTTGTGGGTGGAAGGCTCCCAACTTTGTGCCTTTGTGCCTACTACCTGAGTAGTTACTAATTTTTTATTCAAGGAGATCCAATGAGCCAGCTAAGAAACACCGATTCGGAGATATTTCAGTTAATCAAGAATGAGGAAAAGCGACAGAAAGACGTGGTTCGCATGATTCCCTCCGAAAATTACACTTCCGCCGCCGTCATGGAGGCCACAGGGTCTATACTGACCAATAAATACTCGGAAGGTTACGCCGGGAAAAGGTATTATGAAGGCCAGGAGTTCATTGATGAGGTAGAAAAGGCCGCCATCCAGCGAGCTAAATCCCTCTTCGGCGCCGACCACGCCAATGTCCAACCATACTCAGGTTCTCCGGCCAACATGGCCGTTTACCACGCCTTGGTAAAGCCCCACGATATCGTAATGGGCCTTGGATTGCCCCACGGCGGACACCTCACCCACGGCTGGAAGGTGAATTTCTCAGGCCGATACTTTACGCCCGTCCAGTACGGAGTGAAAAAAGAGACGGGCCGAATTGATTACGATGAATTGCGGGATTTCGCGAAAAAGGTGAAACCCAAGCTCATTTGGGCAGGGGCCACCGCCTATCCCAGGGAGATCGATTTCCAGGCATTCGGGGAGATCGCCAAGGAGGTGAAGGCATATTTCGCGGCGGATATCGCCCACATTGCCGGACTCGTAGCGGCGGGTGTTCATCAAAGTCCGGTACCCCACGCCGACGCCGTCACCACCACCACCCACAAGACCCTCCGAGGACCCCGTGGTGGCATGATTCTTTGTAAAGAGGAAGTAGCCGATGTCATCGACAAGGGTGTTTTCCCCTCCTTGCAGGGCGGACCTCATAACCACACCACCGCCGCCATTGCCGTAGCCATGAAGGAAGCCTCCACCCCGGAATTCGTAGAATACGCCAAGCAGATCGTGAAAAACGCCAAAGCCCTGGCGGATGAGCTTTTGTCACACGGTTACGACCTCGTGTCCGGCGGCACGGACAACCACCTGATCCTGGTTGACCTCTCCAACAGGGACATTCCGGGTAAAGTAGCCTCCCAGGCCCTGGACAGGGCAGGACTCGTGCTCAACTACAACATGGTCCCCTTCGACACCCGTTCTCCCTTCAATCCCAGCGGCATCCGACTGGGTACCCCATCCGTCACCTCACGCGGGATGAAGGAAGAAGACATGAAGTTCATCGGGACCAAGATGAACGAGGTCATGTCCAATGTGGACAACGACGACCTCATTTCGAAAGTGAAAAACGAAGTCACTGAATTCTGCTCTAAATTCCCTATTCCAGGTTTGCTACTTGGGGAGTGATGAGGCCAGTGACTAAAGTGAGCTAAAATGCCTAAAGTTTAAAAAAACGACTACCTTAACTTTAGCTCACTTACAACTTTAGTCACTTTAGGCACTCGCTTTTTGCTCTACACGGTTTCAAACTAAATAGATCACTGAAAACATTCCGGAGAATTACCACGAATATCCTCATGGTTGCCGGGGAGGCCTCCGGTGACAAACACGGCGCCGACCTAATCCAAAATCTGAAGAAAAGCTTTCCCACCCTGAGCATTGC
Organism: Nitrospinia bacterium; assembly: GCA_029261755.1. Classification (GTDB taxonomy): domain Bacteria; phylum Nitrospinota; class Nitrospinia; order JACRGO01; family JACRGO01; genus JACRGO01. The sequence goes on along the minus strand of JAJDAS010000363.1, from coordinate 656 downwards.
CGGGATAGGCGGCGATAAAATGCAGGACCTGGGGGCGGAACTCTTCTATCACGCCAAAGATACCGCCGTGGTGGGATTGGTGGAGATCCTGGGGACCGTTACCTTTTTCATCGGCCTCTACCGAAAGATGGTCCGCGAGATCAACAGCGGAAAGTACGACGCCGTCATCCTCATCGATTTTCCCACCCTCAATCTTCTTTTCGCTGAAAAGGCTTGGAAAAAAAAGATTCCTGTCTTTTACTACATCTCACCCCAGGTCTGGGCCTGGAATCGCAGTCGAATTCCAAAACTCGCCAAGTGGCTAACGAAGATGCTGGTGATCCTCCCCTTCGAAGAGAAAATCTATCGGGATGCAGGGCTCGATTGCACCTTCGTGGGACACCCTTTTCTGGACATCGTTCGACCGGAACTTTCCAAAGAACAGTTCTGTGACAAGTACCAGCTTGATCCCAATAAAAAAATAGTGGGTCTCCTGCCGGGTAGCAGGAACAACGAGATCAACTCTCTGCTTCCCGTAATTATTGAGTCCGCCGAGATGATCAAAAAGGAATTTCCCGAAGTTCAGTTTGTCCTCCCCGTGGCTCCAACTATTCCTGAAGAACAGATTTCCTCCTTCACGGCATCCTCTTCCTTTCCCATTACGTTGGTGGCAGGGA
>JAJDAS010000362.1 GCA_029261755.1 Nitrospinia bacterium | reverse complement strand
ATATGAGACTGGAATAAAAATTTCAGATAAAGAATTAGCAGGTTTAAATTTGGCGAGAGATGATTTTTACGGAGAATGGAATTATACAATTTCACCAAGAAAAACACTCTGATTTGTTCAGTTTATTTATGCGCGCATACTAAAGGCGGAACTCCGAACTTTTAAAACCTCGCGCTATCGCAAGGCATTGGGCTTGGAGTCCCACCCTTCAGGCGGAACCGGATGGGCCTAAAACCGCCAATACTACCTTCACCTCTTGCTGGAATACACGCATATTTCATGCTTTAGTATTTATTGTTGACAATTTATCGTCTATAAACGATAATATTGGATAAATTATAGATTACTTGAATTAAATATCTATTTTTTACATGCCATGGATATAAATTTTGACGATTTACTGAAAATACTAAATCAAGCCCGCGATAATCTCTTCAGGCGCATGGAAGAGAAAACCTTCCTGCGCCCAGGCTATCTCTCCAAGATGGCCGAGAACCTGGAAGGCCCTAAAGTTGAGATTCTTTGCGGAATACGCCGGGCCGGAAAATCCACCCTCCTCTATCAACTGGCGGCATCGCTGCTGGAAAAAGGAGTCCCGGAAGCAAACATTCTTTACCTCAAGCTCGACTCTTTCGATTTAAAGGGCCGCAACGCGGCAATTCTTAGGGACCTGGTGGAAGCTCATAAAACAAACTTCTCCCCCTCCGGCAGGATCTATTGCCTACTCGACGAAATCCAGGGGCTCGAAGGCTGGGAAACCTGGTGCAAGGACGTTTTCGACGCACCCAACGACCTCAAACTCTTCATCACCGGCTCGTCGTCTCAAATCACCAAATCCGCTTCCGGTTCCGCCCTCACAGGCAGGAACATTCTTCACCGGATTTTCCCCTTTTCCTTCCGGGAGTTCCTCGCCATAAAAACCCACTTCAACTTTTCCGGCGAAGAGATGGAACTTTTTGAAAAAAACTACCCAAGGGAAATCATTTGTAAATGCTTTGAAGAATACCTCCAATGGGGCGGGTTCCCGGAGCTTCTCTCCGTGCCCAACGATGCAAAAAAGAGGGAAATCCTGCAAGGGTATTTCAGGGACATCATAAGCCGCGATGTTCTGGCCGCCGGACCTGCCGTGCGTAACCCGAAAAAACTGGAACAACTGGCCCTGTATCTCATCAAGAATTACGGCACCAGGTTTTCAGCCAATTCCCTGGCAAAAACCCTAGGCATATCAGTGGATTCGGTCCAGGACTACCTGCGAAGATTCACGGATTGCTCCCTTTTTTTCCCACTGCTGCGGTTCAGCTACAGCGAAAAGGAGTCCGCCGCCTCCATCCCGAAAATCTATTGCATAGACCACGGCCTTGCCAGGGCCATGAGGACCGACTTCAAGCAAAGCACTGGAAGGGACTATGAAAATATGTTTTTTCTGGACTCCTTCCGACACGTCCAAGAAATATTCTACTTCGAGGGGACTGCCAAGGGAGAGCTTGATTTTGTCTGGGAGACGGATAAAGATGTTTTTGCTATGGAAGTGGATTCCTCAAAATCGCTGCCTCCTGAGAAGGCAGAAAAAGCGAAGAAGGCCCTTGCAAACCTGAAAATAAAGACCAAAGCCGCGAAAAAATCGTCCCGCCTCCTTTTCATCACCGGCAACGAATTGCGAAGGGACGAGGATTACGAGGCCCTTCCCCTGTGGATAGCGCTGCTTACGGGAAACCCCTTTGAAGGAAAACACCTCCATCTCGTGACAGGTGCAAAGTTAAACGGAAAAACCTTACCCACCGCTCCTCCGCCGGGACAAAGAGAAAAAATGAAGGAAAAAACCATGCCCCTACTACAAAACATAACCAGCCCAAAGCCTATCCCCGGCATCATCGTTCTGGTGGATATTGTGGATTTCACCAGACAGGTAAACGAACTGGGAGACGCCAAAGGCGCCAAATTCACCCAGTTTTTCTCCCGCGAGGCCAGGGAAATCATTACAAACCACGGTTTTGAAACGGTGAAGGAGTTGGGGGACGCCATCCTCTTTTTCGGGAACAACCTGGAAAAATTCCTGGAAATCTTCCTGGACTTTTTCGCTCGCGCCATTATTCCGGGCCGGTTCGACTTCAAGGCCGACCTCCGCATGACCGCCCACTTCGGATTCTTCACCTTCTTTTCCGACTACGACGGCAAGCCCGACGTCACCGGCTCCAACGCCATCCAAAACTTCCGCCAGGAAAAAATGGCCATGCACTGGGATTGCCTCGTCACGGACGGTCTTTTCAGGGGGATACAATTATTCCTGGAAGGAAAAAACATCGAAAGCCTCCGGGAGCAATGGGACGAACCCCTCAAGGGCTTCGAGCTTTTCGGCCAGACCCACGTGACCTACCGACTCATTCCCCCAAGGGAAAACGAGGAAGGGGGCCTGGGAGGAAGCGCCTACAGGAAAAAACGAGAGGAGTTGAAACAGGAGACCCGCAAAATCCCCGTGTTCGTCAATCTGTACGACGAAATCGACATGGAGGAAAACTTCATCAACCTCTCCCTGGAAAAAGAATGGGGGGGCGCAGGGAAGCGGGGGCATTTCCGCATCGGCCGGGACTACGAAAAGAAGATGGAACTGGCCCGCGTAGAGGAAGACCGGGAAGAGGCGAGAACAGATATCCTCAACGCCACGGATTTATTCAAAACCTTCAACAAGGGCGTTATCCTGGGGCTTCCCGGAGCCGGGAAAACAACGGTGATGAGGCATTTTGCCTTCACCTGCTTCAAGAGAATGGAGTCGCCGGGAATTCTCTTCGTCAACTGCCGCGACATCCCCACGGAAAATGTGGAGGCCGCAAAGGCCAAGGGGG
>JAJDAS010000361.1 GCA_029261755.1 Nitrospinia bacterium | reverse complement strand
GTCTTATTTCCCGATGAACCTTTTCAGTCATTCTAAGGTGAATCATTTTTGTTTTATCCATGACCTATATCTTTTCTCCATTGCAAACATTGTTACCTATATAACAAATGTAAAGGAATAATCCTCTTTTGTCAAGAATTTCCTCCAAAACCTTAAAACGCTGTGGCTTCAATGCTTTTTAACCTTGAACCCTGAATTTTGAACCTAAACCGATAATTCAAGCCGGAAATACCTCATACCCGCTAAACTGTAAGCCATTTGAAAGTTTTTGTCCTGGAGGAATATTTTTGGCTTTTTTCTCATGTTTTTGGGTAGTGTCCAAATTTAAAAAATCTTTTTCGTTCTATTCAGAACAATATTGCGTAGCATTAGCATTGACAGTAAAATCAATTTTAATGCCAATTGATTTTAAATAGCTGTTGACATGCTAATGTTATACTGCTATGCTGCTACTAAGTCAATTGCAAACATAAATGGAGGGTGTTGCCATGAAAAAAGGAAATGCTACTATAGCGCAATCTTTTGACAGGAAAATATCAGATTTGGAGAGAAAAATAAAGGTTTTAAAAGAGGCAAAAGCTATTTTTGAGGAAGAAAATAACGGCTCTAAATTACCTGAGAAAGTTCCTGCTATTGTCAATACAAAGCAACCGAAAGGAATGAAGAATGAAAGCTTAGGATCAATCTCAATAGAAATCCTTAAAGATACATCGGGTCTTCATCTAAAGGAAATCAAACAGAAATTAATGGGGAGGGGAAGAGAAGCAAGCGACCCTGTGCTTGCTGGTTCACTTGGAAGGCTTGTCAAAAAAAACGTATTGAATAGGCCGAAGCCTGGTTTTTATGTTTTGGCAGACTAAATAAAAAAAGGGGTTAAGAGCGGCAACTTATAAACATTTGGGAAAATCAAAAAAAACAAGACATTATTTTATAAACCCAAAAGACTTGTTAGTTCAGGTTGATGCATTATTAAAAAAAATAGAGATTTGTAAAATTATCTTCACAGGAGTTGCTTCCGCATATCATCCCAAAAGAAATAATATATAGAGACTGGTTATTTGATTGTTATGCCATTAAATTTACGAAAGGAGCTATCCATTTTTAAATATCTTTAACCCATAACCAATAACTGAAAGGAACATTCCGATGGCTCCAAGAAAAGAAAAAGTGACCAAAGTAATCGACGGCGACACTTTCATGACAGATAAAAGAAAAAATGCTGTCCGTCTTTCTAATCTTGATACTCCTGAAAAAAGGGAACCTGGCTACCAAGCCGCAAAAAAGGATTTGAGCAACCTGATTGCCGGTCAAGAAGTTTCTATTGATACAGTAGCTCGCGATAAATATGGCCGCTCCGTTGCTGATGTCAAGATTGGTTCGACATCTGTCAACAAGTCGATGAAGAAGCATCAAAAATAGTTTTTCCCTCGACAGATTCGGCCGGAAAACCAACATTATCAAGATGCTCTATTAATTCGTCCATCTTGGAATCACGAAGCTCCCACGTTAATTCAGGAGCGTTGTTGATTCCCACTATATTACTAGGCATTTATAAACCTCCTATTAAAAAGCATAACGGGTCATTCCAGTGGACCATGCCCTGGTCTCCGCTCCAAAGGTTATTGTGGTTCCTATTCATAGTTTGACTGCGTTCATGGCGCCCGGGATATGGCTGCTGAACTCAATCGTTAGTTCTAAAAAGAAAAGGAGAATGAAATGAAGTTGTTTGTCGATGTGTCTATCTATTGCGGAGACCAAGGTGGTGTCCACGCAATAATGCGGAAGGAATTTGATATTGATGCTGTTCCTGTGCCAGGAATGTATCTGGAAGACCCAATGTGGAAAGAAGAAAAGGAAATCGGACGCATAATTTTCAACCCGGGAGAAGGTTATTACTGTATGGTTCTAAAGGAGGAAAATGACCAGCTCGTGCGTTGTGAGGACCGTGCCGCCTGCGAGAAACTCGAGAAGGGATACCGATTCCACGAATGGAAGAGCGCATCTGAGTGCTAACAAACGGATCCATGGTTTTGCTGAAAGCGCACTTGCAGCAAAACCATGATTCGAAACGGTATATTGCAAAATTCTAACCAAATAAACGAGCGAGCAAAATAAGGAGGTGACATTTAGTATGTCAAAACCAAGACATACATTTTGGCGGCAAACTTGTGAAAGAAATTCGGTTTAATTGTTATGTCCGCATAGAAAGGTGATACTACCCATATGAAATCAAAGTGCAAACTGTGCCACCTCAATAGGGAACTCAATGATAGCCATGTAATCCCCTCATTCGTTGGGCGATGGTTGAAGAAAACATCTGCAACGGGGTATTTCATTGCAGTTGATACAGAGGGAACTGCTGAACGTTCGCAGGATCTTTATAAGGCAAAACTGCTATGTGATAATTGTGAAGGGATTCTAAATCAGTTTGAAACATATTTTGCCAATAACATTTTTCACCCTTTTAAGAATGGCACTTTAAATGCTATAGATAACAATGAGAATATTGCTAAATTTGTTGTATCAATAAGTTTGCGTGTTCTTTGGCTTCATCAGGGCATCAATCATCCATTTGTTATGAAGTGGGCTCACATACTCAATAAGCTTGAACAGGAGTGGAGACAGTATTTGCTATGTTCGGGGGACTTTGTCAAAGGACCCAACAGCCATCATATTCTTTTTAGCAATAAGCAATTATTAGCAAATGGGCTTAGATCGGCCCCAAATCTAATTCTAAATTTACTAAGGTCATCTGCATTTTATCCATTTGAAAAGTTTGGTAAGGCGTATATTTTTTCAAATATGGCTGGCATACAAGTTATCTCCATGATATACCCACATGAACTTCCTGCATCAATAGGAACGCAGGTTTATCCTGAACAGACCCTTGGTGGAAAAGACCGACCTGGCATTGGTTGGGGTGGCTACTTCCAAAATATTATGGAATTTTCAAACAAACAAGATGCAATCCAGAGTGCCCTACCAAAAGGCTATAAAAACATGATCGATCGTACTGTGGAGAAAAACCCTGAACGAGCTATTAATTCCGAAGATACGAAATTGATCTATCAGCAGCAAATAATGTCAAGAAAGATGAAAACACAACCTGACAGTTGACAGGGTGATATCATAAAAACTTAACTACAAAAAAGGGAATAGGTGAATACTGCTTCTATTTTTCGATTGAACCATGTGGGTTACCTACTTTTATAACGGAGCAATCCATATGGATTCAGGTTTATTGGTAAGTTTTGTGCAAAATTGAAGTAATAACGGGGAAAACAAGATTGATATGAAAGAAAACCAAAATATAGAGTTTAAACAATCGTGGCGCGATGAATATATAAAATGGATATGCGGTTTTGCCAATGCCGACGGCGGAAATCTCTACATTGGAAAAGATGATGAAGGGAACCCTGTTGGCCTTTCTGATGCAAAAAAACTACTGGAAGATATCCCCAATAAAGTACGGGATATTCTCGGTATTATCGTGGATGTCAATCTTCAGTCATCTCCTGCTGGCGAATATCTGAAAATTGTTGTTGAGCCTTATCCGTATCCTATCAGCTACAAAGGGCATTACTATTACCGTAGCGGTAGCACCAAGCAGGAACTGAATGGCGCAGCATTGAACCGTTTTCTTCTAAAAAAACGGGGCAAGCATTGGGATGGGGTGCCGGTGCCTTACGTCAACCTAAAGGACCTAAGTTCCACTGCCGTCAATTTATTTAAATCCAAAGCTACTCAAAGCGGGCGCATGGATTCCTCCATTCTTAAGGAAAGTCCTGCATCACTGATTGAAAAGTTACAGCTTGAGGAAAATGATTACCTCACACGGGCGGCCCTTTTACTCTTCGCAGAAAACCCGGAAAAGTGGATCAGCGGCAGCTATGTGAAGATCGGTTTTTTCGTAACCGATGACGATCTTCGTTACCAGGATGAAATTCATGGCAATCTCTTTAAGCAAGTCGAAACAACACTGGATCTCCTGCACACGAAATATCTCAAGGCCTACATCAGTTACGAAGGAATCCAGCGGATAGAAACTTTCCTTTTCCCTTATGATGCCCTGCGTGAAGCCTTACTCAATGCCCTTGTACACAAGGATTACGACACAGGAATCCCGGTGCAGATCAGTGTGTATGAAGACAAGCTCATTATATGGAACCCAGGCCATTTGCCGGAAAATTGGACTTTAGAGCAGCTACAAGCCAAACACCCATCGCGACCATTCAACCCACTGCTCGCCAACGCCTTTTTCCGTACAGGATATATCGAGTCATGGGGACGTGGCATCGAGAAAATTAATCGGACGTGTCGCGAACACGGCATCAAATTACCCGGTTTCGACTATAGTATGTCTGGGCTGATTGTCAGCTTCCATGCTAACCCCAAACACATTCCCGATATGTCAGTCCCGGAACAAGTCACCGGTAGAACTGTGGGGGGTGAAAAGTTGGGTGAAAAGTTGGGTGAAAAGTTGGGTGAAAAGCGGGCGCGCATTGTTATTTCCATGCTCAACAACCCGGTCATCACGGTTGCGATGCTTGCTGATACCCTAAAAATCAGCACGACAGCCGTAGAAAATAACATTCGCATTCTTAAGGAGCAGGGGTACATCACGCGCATCGGTCCCGCCAAAGGCGGCCATTGGGAGGTGTTAAAATGAGTTCAATCGGTGGAAAGAAAGAGAAGGGATTTGGGATGTTTTGGTAGCATGTTTTGTTTGATATGAAATAACTCAGGTTCAAAGTTCCGGGTTCACGGTTCAAGGTTAAAAAAAGTTGATTTTCATCCAAAATAATATTAGCATTATCCCCATAAGGAAGCGGTAAGCCCTTCCCTAGTGTCCAAGATGTTCCCTTTCATCGATTGGCAAAAGTCTTGGAAAAACGACCCAGGGTGGCACGCTTCTTTTTTTTATGGCTCTTCAGTAATATCTATGGGTTAATGAAGGCTCTGGCAATTTCCCAAGTGTATGATATAAGGCGATTTCCGTAGCTTTGACAGTCCTGAAACCATAAGATTTTCTGATAGTCAATTTCACTTTGGTATTTAATCCCT
>JAJDAS010000360.1 GCA_029261755.1 Nitrospinia bacterium | reverse complement strand
GGGCTTTCTTATAAAATCATTAGCTCCAAAATCCAAAGCACGGAAACGCTTGAAGATATCGCCCTCATCGGTTGAGTAAATGATTGGCAAGTGATCTAAGTCTTTTCTTTCCCGAATCATTTTCATAAACAAAAAAGGCTCCACCGCTTTGAAGCTTGAGTCCACGATGATGATATCCGTTTCCTGGTCAATGGAATTCAGTAACTTTTCCGGGTCTTCAAATGAGATGATCTCCAGCCCTCTTTTTTCCAAGGCAATTTGCATAATTGGAAGCGAATGTTTGTCACTGGTTGCAACAAAGGCCCTACCAAGATTTTCCGTTTCTAAGTCGCAAAAAAGTTGAGAAACATAGCGGAAAAGCTCGCCTTTTACAAAAGGTTTTGAAAAATAATCTGCAACGCCTGCTTCAAACCCCTCCTGGAAATGCAAATTTGTGGTATGGCAAGTGACAATAATAATCGGTATGGATTGAGTCAGCTTGTTCTTTCGTAATTGCTTTGCCACATCAAACCCGTTCATTTTCGGCATTTCTACATCAAGGGTAATTAAGTCAGGCTTTTCTTTTAAGGCGGTAATAATGGCATGTCGCCCGTCACCTGACTCCAAAAACTCCGCATTAAGAGGTTTAAGGTCATTGATGACTTCTTTTCTGGCCAACTCGCTATCATCAACCACTAAAATTTTATATATTTTGTTTTTCATAATTTTCTTTCAACAATGTTTCACTTGCTATTCCTATCCCTTGTTATTGTTTTTGGGTAGGGGGGAAATCTCTATAGTAAAACGACTCATTGACGGGGTCGAAAAAGAAATTCTAATACATTCTTTTTCTCTTGTTTCTTTTCCACCTGGTAAAAGAACGATGGCTGCTGGAGCTATAAGGGTTGCAGGAAGGTTTGTTTCGGCAATCAGGTTGTAATGGTCTTTTAAAAAAGCTTGTGAAAATTCCGCAATAGCTTTAACCACTTCATCAATGATCTTCAGCACTTTATCTGATGTATGGGAAAGAGGGACTTCTTTTTCAGGAAACCCTGAGGTTTTATAATGACCAGCTACAATTTCAAGTGCCGATTCTTCTGTAAAATTAAGGGCAATAACACCACAAAAATCTCCTTGAAAACAGATAAAAGAACCAGCCTGTCCACAGGCAAGTTTAATTTGTGGGATTTTAAGAATCGTGTCAGAAGCGTTTATTTCTATTCCAGAAGTTTTTGATAACGCATCCTTGGTTGCCTGAATGAAGCTCAATGCCAGTTGGTTTATGGGGAGATCTTTCATGTTTTCACTTCCTAAAGTCTTGCAAATTGATTAGGGAAGCTCATACCAAAAATTGGGAACCTTCCGTCTTTTTTTCTCACATCACCACCGGGAAACCTTTTTCCACGCTGAATTCTATGTAAACAGGCAACTTGTTTTTTGTGTTAAGCTGGCTTCTCACGCATAAATAATCATGTGCGTCAGAGTCTAAGAGGCCAAACTTTACAGTGGAGCTAAAGGTGGCGGGAATCGCCGATTTGATGGTAAGGCCAAATGAAGTGCTCATCATGCTTCGGAAATGCCCCATGAGTTGATTGGTTATTTCTCCAACGGTACTGACCATCTCATCATTTATTAGTTTCGGAGCCTCTTCAGGGTTAAGCCCATTTCCTGAAAAATATAGACGGACAACCTCCACTATAGATTCTATGGGGTAATTAATAAGCACACAGCCATTGATTCCCCCATCAAAGCTTATCACGGAAGAGAGCTCGTGTCTTGTGCCAGCGTGTTCAATGGTGCAAAAAGTTTTTGAGATTTCGAATTTGCTTGCAGGGTCCAATCTGGCAAAAAAAGCGACGTAGACTTCAGCAAATTTTTTTGCCAGACTTACCGCGTTTTTAACTTCCGGGGATGACGGATGATTTATTTCCATTTTAAAGCTCCTAAATAAATGATTTTCAAATTGAATCAGAATTTTGCATTTTTGTTTTTTATGTCTACAAAAATGCCACCGTGCCTTCAGTATTCACCTATGCTTACAATTACACAGGTGTTTTGTATGAGGCGCCCACTCCATCATCAGTTGTGGTAATTTTAAAATCCTTTCATTTGAAGTGTTTTAAGCGTAATTATCAACATTAAAGATTAAGGTAGGCGCACATTTCAAAATTTGTATCCCGCAACCGATCACCCATGAGGAGTCCTAAATTTCGCATAAGCTTATATGCAAGACGTGGATCATTCTCACAGAGATTTTTCACGTCATCAAAAGGAAGGCGAAAAACAATGGTTTTGGAGATTGCTTTTACATTAGCTGACCGTCTAGAACCATCCAGAAATGAAAGTTCACCAAATACGCACTTATCCCGTAATTTCCGCATGGATATCGTTGATTGCTCCGTTAACTTGGAGTCCATCTCGATACTCACTCCTCCTTTGCTAATGATGAAAAGATCCCGTGTTGCATCATCCTCTTTCAAAATTAGTTCTTTTTCATCGTATTCTTCCACTGAGGCGATAGTGGTCAATTGATTCAATTCTTCTTCCATAAAACCGTTAACGAGAGAAATGTCGCCATTAAGAAACTTAAGGTGTTCTTCATTTTCAAAAATATCAAGTTTTCTCGCCATTATTTTACTCCTAAAAGGAAACTTGTTGCAGAAGTGATATCTTACCACCAGCATTTAAGCCACAAGGGCAAGTTCTTCGTCATAAACTTTTTCAACAATAGACATACTGATTTCATCTATCAAGCTTTCGATTATTTCATTTGCAGTAATGGATAGATTAATAAACTTCAAGCCGGTGTCATACAAACTCTCATTCACATCATTTTTGCACCACAAACTCATTGCTCTTACATCCAAATATTTTGACCCTATGGTTTCTTCCGGCAACAAAATCCTTAGGTTGAATATTTTTCCAGGTTTATTTTGTTGGTCGCTTAATAGCATCAAACCTTCCGGGGTAATATCCGCCAAATGTCCAATAAGATTATTTGTATTTTTGTCTAAAACTTTCAGGTAATAGATCAACTGTCTTCTTTCAGATTTTCTTTTGAATTCACTCATAATTTGTCCTCCGATAAAATGTTGAGGGGAAGGCTATTTTCTTTATTAACGATTTTTTAGAGTTTCCTGCTACGATGTTAGGCATTCACTATTCACATTGACTTTTGTAGTTCCTGAACTGATCATTGCCACCCGGCTTAACAGCTCATCAAAAGTTACCGGTTTTTCAAGATGGTTGAAGCAACCTCGTTTAGTAAGTTCCGAACGTACCCCTTCAGGAAAACATCCGCTTAGTACCAGAATCGGCAGTTCAATCTCCGCCTTTTTGAGTTCGTCTATCAGCTCCAAACCAGTCATGTTGGGCATTTGCAAGTCGGTGATCAGCAGATGGAATTTATTTCCGCTTGCCTCAGAGTCCAATACCAGTGATAAAGCTTCCTTCCCGTCCATAGCTGTGGTCACCTCATTCTCAGCCGATTCTAAAGCATATTGAATGGTTTTCAGAAGAAACACATTGTCATCGGCAACCAAGATTCTTTTATTCATATTTCCTTCAAGCATTTTTCCCCCTTTCAAAGTTTATTACTTTGATATAGAGCAAGAGTGATGCCAAGGGAAAAAATGGCAGGTGGCCGAAAATAAAATGATGGAACTGCTTGTTTTTAAAGGATATTCAGAAAAGTAAGTACAAGGAGAAGCTTGGAGAGAAAGCGGGATTTCCCAGGTTGGGAAATTCCCAGGTTGGGAAATTAGTCGATGCCATATTCCTTCATTTTATTAAAAAGAGTCCTTCTGTCGATGCCTAAGGCGCGGGCCGCCTTGGTTTTATTCCATCGGGTTTCTTCCAGCGCCTTCAGAATTCTTTCTTGCTCTTGATTTTCCCCACTCTGAAAAGAAGGGGTTGAGACGCCGGTTTTTTTCATTAAGTTGGGAGGGAGGTCCTCCATAGTCATAATAGATTGATTGCCGGCGATGATGGCTCGTTCCAAGGTATGTTCCAGCTCCCGGATATTGCCCGGCCACTGGTAATTTTGAAAAACTTTGAAAACCTCATCTGCAATGCTGTTTGTTTCCTTGTTTAGTTTTTTGTTCAATTTTTCTAAAAAATGGTCTATAAGAATGGATAGATCTTCTCGCCTTTCTCTAAGGGGTGGAATCCTTAACTCCACAACGTTTAAGCGATGATACAGATCTTCCCTGAATTTCTTGAGCTGGACTTTTTTTCGAAGGTCCTGGTTTGTGGCTGTGATAACTCGTACGTCCACCTTCATAGGTTTGCTATCACCCACCCGTTCGATCTCTTTTTCTTGCAAAACCCTTAACAAACGTAGCTGCATTTTTGCGGAGATGTCGCCAATCTCATCTAAAAATATGGTGCCTTTATGGGCGCTTTGAAAACGACCTTTGTTGTCTGCAATGGCGCCGGTAAATGCACCCTTCACATGGCCAAAAAGTTCACTCTCAATTAGTTCCTCGGAAAGCCCCGCACAATTTACTTTTACCAGAGGCTTTTCTCGTCTCCTTCCTCTATGGTGCAACGCTTCCGCTACCAATTCCTTTCCAGTGCCACTTTCTCCAGTAATCAGCACCGACGTTTCAATATCAGCCAATTTGTCGATAAAGGAATAAATCTCCTGCATTTTTTTACTTTTGCCCACCATATTATGGAAACGGTCATGGTGTTCAACCCCTCCCTCTAACTGAGCCATACGTGTTTCATCTTTAACCACCATGACACAACCGGAAAAGTTATTTTTAGAATCTAAAAGGGGGTGGGTGGATAAACTGACAACCTTGGCGTCTCCTTTCTGGGGCAGGCACTCCATTCTGTATTTTTCTATAGGTTGTTGCCATTGGATGGTTTTTTTCAAGGCATCGGCGCATCCTCCCGAGCAATTCTTAGAAAACGAGTCAAAAGATTTGCCTAGATTTTTATCCCTGGAAATTCCGCATATGGATTCCTCAGCTTCATT
>JAJDAS010000359.1 GCA_029261755.1 Nitrospinia bacterium | reverse complement strand
CGGGAGCCTTCCAATGGACATATCAGGTACTGCATCATCACCTGTCAGGCAGACAAACCAATGGTCACTGGCGGTTTGGCCATAATTGGGGAAAAAGTAGGGGTAAGTGGGGACGTAGTTCAGCATCCCAGTACCACTATTGTCTTTATAGTCCAGATTGGCTCCTCCCAGAAGCAATACATATCGAGGGGCGGGCTTTTGCCAATTAGAGTACGCAAATGCAAGGAAGTCTCTAATGGCCTCGGGATTAAAGATGCCATGGCCGAACTCATCATAGATATCGGCGATATTCACTACCTTGGCCCTCAACCCCTTATTTTCCTGGTGGGATGCCAGGGCCGAAGCCTGAGCCAGGAAGTCCCCGTGGGTAATGATGATGTAGTCAGCCTGATTATAAGTGCCTTTCAGGCTGGAAGGTTGGTCAGGAAGAATGGCAATTGGTTTCAGGAGTTCCGTTGGATCTGCGGAAATCCCTGCATAACTTAGCTCAAACCAATCCAGGAAAATGGAGTCTATCACCTCTCCAGTGACACCACTGGCTTTTATTTTCAAGATGTTCTCCCCTTCCACAAAGGTTGTGCTGGGAAGGTTTAGGCTGAGGATCGTATCATTTTGACCATCCCATTCTATTTGTTTCAGGAAAACACCGTTCAGGGTAATCGCGGTTTTATGGTCGGGGTTCACCTTTAGGTGGCTGTTTCCCTGGAGCCGTACTTTAAAGAGAACATTTTGATTTAAAGGTAGTGGACCCTCCAGCGAAAAAGAGAAAGAATGATTATTGGGAGCGTCAATCCTTTTCCAGAACCAGTGGTCACGCTTTCCATCCGGTGCATGGCCCAGGGCGGACCAAACCTTGTCTTCCTCAAAGTGGACCGTGGTAATCGTAGGAGAAGATCTTTGCCCAACATCCTTTGATGCGCTCGCGGCAGACCCATCCAGTCCATCCCAAGATAACCAATAGACGTTACTTCTGGTGTAGATATCTTCATGGGTATAGGTTCCACGGTTAAAAGTACCCTCAAACTCAAGATAGTCCGTTTCACCAAAGATGTTCTCTTTCTCGTCATAAATAACCAACGTTAATGGAATCGGCTTCCCTTTATTGGTAAGGCGGAGGTTTTTGGGATTGATGGAATAAGGGGCGATCCCTGCCCCTTGCAAATCCCAATAGGTAAGACGAACAGTTCCCTCCTCACCCACGATTAATTTCGCACGGGCGGTGGGAAAATCCTGGGAACCCGCATCGCTGTAACTATCTGCACTTTTGGATTTCGCGTCATCTTTCTTATCCGTTGACGAAAAAGAGTCCATGGTCACGGGAGAATCGGCATTTTGAGCCACTGCTTGGGCCAAGAAAGAAAGATTTATATTTTTTTCTCCGCTTAAAGCGATATCTTCCAGATAGTAATAGTTTTCACCATCTTCAGGGTACTGGTCCACATATTTATAAATATGAGCCGAGGAAGAAGTCCCGGCGCCTCGTATGACTGAAGAGTTGATCTTTTCAAATTCCCCGTCAGGCTCGGAACTCCGGTAAATATTCCACCCATAATTGTCCGTCTCGCTCTCCGTCCGCCAGAATAAATTGGTCTTGCCGGAGTCGGATATGGCGGTGACAGAAGATAAATTTACGGGGACGGCGGTGTCAGACCACCAACTGTCGGTATCCCACACCATACTGTCCCAATTGCTGCCGGCGGCCCATACGGCGGCCGGCAAAAAAAGGGCCAATGGAAGCCAAATCCAGGTTTTTTTTCGGAAAATCTTAGCGATTATTTTTGAATTACTTTTGTAGTCGGCCATGGAAATAATTTCCTCCTGTTTATTTTGATTGTTGATTGACGAATGTAGAATGTCGATTTTAAATCATTAATCGTCAATCATCATTCCCCATGTTCGTCGCGCAAATGTAGTTATTGCTTTGCTATGAGAAGAGTCTCCAACTTGGCAAGCCTGGATTCCAGGGCCTTATTTTTTGCAATTTCCGCTTGCATGACCTTATTTCCGCTCTTTATAGCACCGATGGTGTAAGCGAGCAGCTCGTAAACATCAACACCCTTACCATCCTTAGAAAGCACGTCCTTAGGCATTTCCTCTGCAATAAAACCAAGCTTTGTAGCGCCATCACCCCCAAATTCCTCTCTGTATGTGTAGGTGGTGAGGTCCATTTTCAGGAGCTGTTCTAGCATCTCCGCGTGTTGGTTTTCATTAACCTTTTGGATGTCTTTCTTGTATTCCCTTGAGGAAAGATTGGTCCAGCTTGTGCCCGCAGCCGTTCCATTGACGTGCAGCTTGTAGGAAGGGCTTGTGGTACCGATGCCGACGTTGTCTTTTATATAAACCTTGCCAGAGTCATAAATAACCATTTTCGTGTCCACACTTGCGTTAGCATTACTTGCACCTCCAGGTGGAGCAGTATAAAAAGCTATATCACCAACTGCATTATTTATATGAAATATTCCTCCAGCACCATCATTAATATATTTCCAACTAGTTCCATTATTATAGAGATTTCCCGTAAAGTTTGCAGAATTATCAATGTTAGTTTGAATGCCTGTATATCCTTTAATTTGTAATTGAGCGACCGGGCTCGCCGTACCAATGCCGACGTTGCCTGCTGTGTAATACAGGTTGGCTCCCGTTAATTCCCACGCTCTTTGGGCCAGGTAGGAAAAATTCGCGTTCACCTCACTGGATTTGGCCGGGGTGCCTGCCGTAAAGGTATAGGGAACCGTTGCAGCCAAGGCTATGGCAACAGGGGTTGCCAATAAAATGAGAAACAAGAAATATTTGGTGAGAACAGCCTTCTTCAAAAGATTCGCGGATTTTTTAATACTCATTTTTTTCTCCCGAAAAAAGTTTATATGGTTATTTTCAATCATCAATCACCAGGTTCATTGGGCTGATGCAGTTATTGCCTTGCACTGAGAAGATTTTCCAACCTGGCAAGCCTCGATTCCATTGTCTTGTTTTCGCTTTCAAGGGCCTTCATGGCACCGATGGTATAAGAGAGCAGTTCGTAAACATCCACTCCCTTGCCATCCTTAGAAAGCACGTCCTTAGGCATTTCCTCGGCAATGAAGCCAAGCTTTGTCTCTCCGTCCCCGCCAAATTCCTCTTTGTATTTGTAAGTGGTCAGGTCCATTTTTAAGAGCCGTTTCAACATCTTTGCGTGTTGATCTTCATTAATCTTTTGGATGTCTTTCTTGTATTCCCGCGAGGAAAGATTGGTCCAGCTTGTGCCGGCCGCCGTTCCATTGACGTGCAACTTGTAGGAAGGGCTCGTCGTGCCGATGCCGATATTGCCGCTGTTGTCAATCACCATCCGATATTGGCCAGCTGTGTAGTCATAAGCTACTAAACTTCCATTAAGTGGGCTAGTATCAAGAGCCCATCCAAAAAGATGAGCATTAGTTCCCGTTTTTTGTAAAACTATTGCTGGATTTGCGTTGCTCCTCGTAACATGTAAATCTCCCTCAAACACTTCTAGTTTTGCCCCAGGGCTCGCCGTACCAATGCCGACGTTACCCGCAGTGTAATACAGGTTGGCTCCCGTTAATTCCCACGCTCTTTGAGCCAGGTAGGAAAAATTCGCATTCACCTCACTGGATTTGGCCGATGTACCTGCAGTAAAGGTATGGGGAACCGAAGCAGCCAGGGCCAGGGCGACGGGTGTAGCCAAGAGAATGAGAAACAGGAAATATTTGGTGAGAACAGCTTTCTTGAAAAGATTAACGGATTTTTTTATACGCATTTTTTCCTCCTGTTAAAAAGATTATTAACAAATTCAATCACATTTTTTTAATTGAATAAAAATAGTAAAATACTTTAGACATGATTACAGGATAAACAGGATTATTTTTTTAACATGGCAAACCCTGCTTTATCCTGTTGATCTTGTTAATCCTGTCAAAGAAATAATTAAAACTTTTTAACCACTAATCTTTTGGTAAAAGGCGACCAAGATTCGCCCAGGGAAGAGAATCGTGGAAGGCTTGAATTCACTAATCCCCACTAATTTTTAAAAACTTTCTTCGCAAAGAGTAAAAGAGTTAAAGAGAAAAACCGGTGAGGAAAACCCAAATTTCAAAAAAAATATTTCCTTTTTTTCCTTCTCTTTTACTCCTTTACTCTTTGTGAAATTTCTTTTGTTTATATGTTTTTTAGATTCCGAGAGACGAATTTGGGCAAAAAACGACCAAGACTCACTCCAAGGAGAGCCTGGTGAATGAAAATTGAAACTTGAAGAACGAAGAATGAAGAGCGGTTTTTTGAACCGGTGAAGAAGGGAGGGGAAAAACAGTAAGCAGTACGCAGTAGGCAGTTCGGAGTAAGCAGTTAAAGAAGAGAGAGAGAGAGAGAGAGAGAGAGAGAGAGAGAGAGAGAGAGAGGAAAAAGGCCAACTGTATTGTTGGAATGATGAGGTGTGGAAGTAGTTTTATTCAATGTTTTAGATTCCCGTCAATTAGAAAAGAGATAGAACACGGATGACACAGATCTTCACGGATTTAAAAAAAAATTGTTCTATCCGTGCAAATCTGTGTTATCCGTGTCATCCGTGTTCCATTTAAATTTCAAATATCTTTGGCTATTTTTAGAAGCTCAATTCTACATGCCCTAAAACAAAGCTGATTTACCGGCAAATTCCATTACAGAGGCGGGGATGATTCCCATATAAAAGGTTCCCGCTACGGAAATGATGAGGGCAACGGCCGGAAGAGCTTGTAGAGCTATGCCGTCGAAATCCCGAACCGGCTCCTTCATATACATAACCACCGTCAGTCGGAGATAGTAATAAACGGATAAGACGCTGTTGAGAACTCCGATTACGGCCAGCCAGATATATCCTGCATCCACCGCCGCTGAAAAGATGTAAAATTTCCCCACGAAACCGGCAAGAGGAGGTATCCCCGCCATGGAGAACATAAACACGGCCATGGCAAAGGCCAATCCCGGTTTTTTGAAGCCCAGTCCCGAGTAATCGTCTATATTGAGGTTTTCTTCCCCTTTTTGTCCCAGGATGATCACCACCCCGAAGGCCCCGATATTCATAAATGCGTAGGCCAAGAGATAGTATAAAATCGACGAACTTCCCATTTTGCTGCCTGCGATAAGGGCCACCAGAATATATCCCGCGTGTGCGATTCCTGAAAAAGCCAGCATTCGTTTGATATTGTCTTGCGACAGAGCGCCAAGATTACCCACCGTCATGGTGAGAACGGCCAGAACCCAGAGCAAGGCCTTCCACTCTTCCCCCATGCTTTCCAGAGGGATTAGCATTAACCTGAACATCCCCGCAAATGCAGCCGCCTTCGGTCCCACAGCCATGAAGGCTGTCACTGAAGTAGGAGCGCCTTCATAAACATCCGGTGTCCATTGGTGAAAAGGAGCCAAGGCTACTTTGAATCCGAGACCGATGATCACCAAGCCGATGCCGATGATTAGGAGGGGGCTCGATTGGACTTCCGGGCTTTTCAGGGCTTCTGCGATTTTTTGAAAATTGGTGCTTCCGGTTGCGCCGTAAATCAGCGCGATTCCGTACAGGAGAAAACCAGTGGCAAAAGCACCCAAAAGGAAGTATTTCAAAGCGGATTCAGTAGACCTGACCTGCTTTCTATTGAATCCTGCAAGGACATAAAGGCAGATGGACATGGTTTCTATGCCGATAAAGATCATGAGCATGTCCGACGCGCCCGCCACCATCATCATACCTACCGTGCAAAACAGAAGGAGGGAATAATATTCTCCCAGATGAATTTTTTCCCTTTCCACATACTGGAGGGAAATCAGAACCACAAGGCCGGTGGCCAGACAAAAAATCAGGTCGAAAAAGACGGCAAAGTTGTCCGCCACAAA